>NZ_JBFAKG010000082.1:0-6509 GCF_040655595.1 Saccharopolyspora sp. NPDC050389 | reverse complement strand
CCGCCCCGCCGCTCATACGGGGGCGCCGCTCGGGTACCTCCCCGCTCTCGGCCCTGGCGGGGCCGGTGCTTTTTTTGGGTTTCATACCCCGCCCAAAAGACTCACGGCCCCGTGCTCACCGGCAGACTCACGGCCCCGTGCTCACTGGCAGACTCACGGCCCCGTGCTCACCGGCGCTCGAACCATTCCTCGGCGAACTGGCGCCCGTCGGGCACGAACGGCCACTCAGGGTCGTTCAGGCGCTCGCGGAGCTCGGTCAGGGGCATCCACCAGCCATCGGCGACTTCTTCGGGCTGGTGGACGATCGGGCCGTCCCAGAGCGCCTCGTAGAGGAACGCGTGGAACCGCACGCTGCCCTGCTCGTGCAAGGTCTCGAACAGCGGGCGGATCGATGCCTCGCGAATCCCGAGCTCCTCGCCTAGTTCGCGCCGCGCGGTGACCTCCGGGGCCTCCCCGGCGGCGACCACACCGCCGGCCCAGCAGTCGTGCATGCCGGGGTAGATGTCCTTCGTGTCGGTGCGGCGGTGCACGTAGACCTCGCTGCGGTCAGGGGAGAGCACGAGCACCTCGCCGACCGCGTGCCAGAGCCCCTCCGCGCGCATCCGCCGTCGCGTCGCGCTGCCCACGACACGCCCGGCCGCGTCGTACACGGCAACCGATTCCTCGCTCGCGCTCATGGCCCAATCGTCGCACCCACCCTTCGAGGCACACGCGTTGCGCCGAATCGGGTCGACTCGGATCCCTGTGGCGCGCGGCACTCCGCTTGGTCGGTGAGACCCCGTACGCTGCCAGGTATGCGGCGGATCATGGGAACCGAGGTGGAGTACGGCATCGTCGTGCCGGGCGATTCCAGCGCCAACCCGGTGCTGACCTCCACGCACATCGTGCTGGCCTACGCGGCGGCGGCCGACATCCCGCGGGCGCGGCGCGCGCGCTGGGACTACGAGGTCGAGTCGCCGTTGCGCGACGCCCGCGGTTTCGACCTCAGCACGGCGGCGCAGCAGACCAACGGCTCGGACGGTGACGACCTCGGGGCGGCAAACGTCATCCTCACCAACGGCGCGCGGCTGTACGTCGACCACGCGCACCCCGAATACTCGGCGCCCGAGGTGACCAATCCGCGCGACGCGGTCATCTGGGACAAGGCCGGCGAGCGCGTCATGGAGGAGGCGGCGATCCGGGCGGCCAGCGTGCCCGGCAGCGCGCCGATCCAGCTGTACAAGAACAACGTCGACGGCAAGGGCGCCAGCTACGGCACCCACGAGAACTACCTGATGGCTCGCAGCACCCCGTTCACCTCGGTGATCGGTGGCCTGACCCCGTTCTTCGCGTCCCGCCAGGTGATCTGCGGTTCGGGGCGGGTCGGCGTCGGCCAGGCGGGGGAGAAGGCCGGTTTCCAGCTCTCCCAGCGCTCCGACTACATCGAGGTCGAGGTCGGCCTGGAGACGACGCTCAAGCGCGGCATCATCAACACCCGCGACGAGCCGCACGCCGACGCCGACAAGTACCGGCGGCTGCACGTCATCATCGGCGACGCCAACCTCGCGGAGACCTCCACGTACCTCAAGCTCGGCGCCACCGCGCTGGTGCTGGACATGATCGAGTCCGGGCAGCGCTTCGACGACCTGAAGCTGGCCGACCCGGTGCAGGCGGTGCACCTGATCAGCCACGACCCGACCCTCAAGCAGGCCGTCGAGCTCACCGACGGGCGCCGGTTCACCGGCCTGGACCTGCAGCGCGCCTACCACGAGCGCGCCGCCCGGTACCTCGACGAGCACGGCGGCGAGCACGCCGCCCGCGAGGTGCTGGACACCTGGGGCGAGGTGCTGGACCTGCTCGGCGGCGACCCGATGGACTGCGCTGACCGGCTGGACTGGCCCGCCAAGCTGCGGCTGATGGAGAGCTACCGGTCGCGCGACGGCCTCGGCTGGGCGTCGCCGCGGCTGCACATGGTCGACCTGCAGTACTCCGACGTCCGCCTGGACAAGGGCCTGTACAACCGGCTGGTCGCGCGCGGCTCGATGAAACGCCTGGTCAGCGAGGAGGAGGTGCGGGACGCGGTCACCACGCCGCCGGAGGACACCCGCGCCTACTTCCGCGGCCGGTGCCTGGAGCGCTACCCGTCCGAGGTGGCCGCGGCGTCCTGGGACTCGGTCATCTTCGACCTGGGCCGGGAATCCCTGGTGCGCATCCCGACGTTGGAGCCCCTGCGCGGCACCAAGGCCCACGTGGGAGCCCTGCTCGAGGCCGCGGCCAGCGCGGAAGAGCTGGTCGATTCGCTGACGAAGGGCTGACTGGAGAGGGCGCGTGGTCGTTCTGCGTAGGTGGTCACCTAGCGGAACCTCAGACGCCGTCTCGACTGCGGGATCCCCGACTTGTGTATGTCCAATACGCGGCATCGGGGCAGGTCCTCGCGCAGAGAGCCCCCTACGGGGTGGGCACAGTCTGAGAACCCGCGGGCGGTCCATCTGCGTGCGTGGCGGAAAGCGGCTGGCGCCGCTTGCCTGACGGCTCGATGCGGGTTCATGTTGGTGTCCCGAACGCGAACCGGCAGGCGAACACGTTTCGTGCACGTCAGCCCGGTGTGGATGATCGAAATGACGCCCGGCTGGACGTGGGCGAACGGGTGTCGGATGGGTAGTGTTCACAGCAGGATGTCCCCACTGCCGGGAGAACATCCGGAAGGCGAGCACCGGGAGGCAAGATGTCCCAGGAAAAGGTTCAGCGGCACGGCGGCGGCGAAGGCGACGACGAGCAGGGACCGGAGGCCGCCGGTCAGGAACGTCGCGAAAAGCTCGGCGAGGACGTCGACGCCATCCTGGACGAGATCGACGACGTCCTGGAGGAGAACGCCGAGGACTTCGTCCGCGCCTACGTGCAGAAGGGCGGCCAGTAGCCCGCGCGGGCCCGGCCGTGACGTCGTCAGCGCCGGGCCGGAAACTCCGGCCCGGCGCTGTCGGCTGCGCGCCGGATCATGACTAAAGTGCTGTTGAAGTCGAAAGCCCTTCGATCGGGAGACGATGTCGCTGATGGATCCGAGCTCGGGCCAGGCCCTGCCCGCCGCCTACCTCACGCCGGGGTCTTACTCGTTCACCGACTTCCTCCGCGCGACCGCGCCCGAACTGCTGCCCGGTGGCCGCGGGGTGCCGGAGGGCACCGTGCAGGCCCCGCACGGCACCACGATCGTCGCGGTGGCCTTCCGCGGCGGCGTCCTGCTGGCCGGTGACCGCCGCGCGACCATGGGCAACCTGATCGCCCAGCGGGACATGGAGAAGCTGTTCGTCACCGACGCCTACTCGGCCGTCGGCATCGCCGGCACCGCCGGGGTCGCGCAGGAACTCGTCAAGCTGTACGCGGTGGAGCTGGAGCACTACGAGAAGCTCGAAGGCGTCTCGCTTTCGTTGGACGGCAAGGCGAACCGACTGGCCAACATGCTGCGCGGCAACCTCCAGGCCGCGATGCAGGGCCTCGCGGTGGTGCCGCTGTTCGCCGGGTACGACCTCGACGCCGACGATCCCGACCGGGCCGGCCGGATCGTCTCCTACGACGTCGTCGGCGGCCGGTACGACGAGGTCGGCGGTTACCACGCGGTCGGTTCGGGTTCGCTGTTCGCGAAATCGGCGCTGAAGAAGCGCTACGACGCGGGCGCCGACGCCGACACCGCCGTGCGCACGGCCGTCGAGGCCCTCTACGACGCGGCGGACGACGACTCCGCCACCGGTGGCCCCGACGTGTCCCGGCGCATCTACCCGTCGGTCATCACCATCACCGGCGCGGACGGCGCCGTGCGGGTGCCCGAGGAGCGGACGGCCGAGATCGCCACCGAGGTGATCAACGGCCGGTTGGAGAACCCCGGCGGCTGACGCCGCGGCCCGGTGCAGCCGGGTCCCGATCACGCCTGCCCGAGCGAGCAGATTCGAACCAGGAGTGCACAGCCGTGACGATGCCGTTCTACACCTCTCCCGAGCAGTTGATGCGGGAGCGTTCCGAGCTGGCCCGCAAGGGCATCGCGCGGGGCCGCAGCGTGGTGGTGCTGAAGTACGCCGGTGGCGTGCTGTTCGTCGCCGAGAACCCGTCTCCGACGCTGCACAAGGTCTCCGAGATCTACGACCGCATCGGATTCGCGGCGGTGGGCCGCTACAGCGAGTTCGAGGCACTGCGGGTGGCCGGCGTGCGCATCGCCGACGTCCGCGGGTATTCCTACGACCGCCGGGACGTCACCGGCCGGTCGCTGGCCAACACCTACGCCCAGCACCTCGGCGCGATCTTCACCGAGCAGATCAAGCCGTTCGAGGTGGAGATCTGCGTGGCGGAGGTCGGTTTCACCGCCGAGACGGACCAGCTGTACCGGTTGACCTACGACGGGTCCATCGTGGACGAACCGCAGTTCGTCGTGATGGGCGGCCAGGCCGACGCGATCGCGAGCACGCTGAAGGATTCGTTCAGCCATGGGCTGGAGCTCGCCGACGCGGCGAAGCTCGCGGTCGAGGCGCTGTCGTCGAGCGGCGACAGCACCCGGGAGCTGGGCATGGGCCAGCTCGAGGTGGCGGTGCTCGACCGCGCCCGGCCGAACCGCACCTTCCGCCGCATCCAGGGCGCGGCGCTGACGGCGCTGCTTCCGGCTGAGGAACCGGATTCGGACGCCGAGGCCGGTGACGGCGAGGCCGAGGGCGAGACCAAGAAGGACAGCAAGAAGGACACCAAGAAGGACAAGTAGTTCCTTCGATCGTCGGTGGAGGGCATCTTCGAGCGCGGAGGTGCCCTCCACTGCTGTCCGGGCGACCCGGACGGCCGCCCGGCCGCTCGTGACCTGGTGGGCAGCCACAAGATGCTGTGGTTTCTGGTGCGGCTGAGCACCGCTGGTGCGATGCCGGTCGGCTTCGCGGTGGCTGTGCGCTGGGCGGCGACGGGGCGGCCGGTGGCGGTGATGACGCGGTGCAACCGGTCCAGCACGTGGAACGCGCTACCGGTGCCCGAACGGCGGACCGCCGTGAACCCCTGTTTGCGCCTAGTGTGGAAGCATGCAGCGGCGGATCTTCGGCATCGAAACCGAGTTCGGGGTCACCTGCACGTTCCACGGGCAGCGGCGACTGTCCCCGGACGAGGTGGCCAGGTACCTGTTCCGGCGGGTCGTGTCGTGGGGAAGGTCGTCGAACGTCTTCCTTCGCAACGGGGCCCGGCTCTACCTCGACGTGGGCTCGCATCCGGAGTACGCCACGGCGGAATGCGACGACCTCGTCCAGCTCGTCACCCACGACAAGGCCGGCGAGCGGATCCTGGAGGACCTGCTCATCGACGCCGAACGCCGGTTGTCCGACGAGGGCATCGGCGGAGACATCTTCCTGTTCAAGAACAACACCGACTCGGCGGGCAACTCCTACGGCTGCCACGAGAACTACCTGGTCGGCCGGTCCGGGGAGTTCTCCCGGATCGCCGACGTGCTGTTGCCGTTCCTGGTGACCCGCCAGCTCATCTGCGGCGCCGGGAAGGTGCTGCAGACCCCGCGCGGCGCGGTGTACTGCCTGTCGCAGCGCGCCGAGCACATCTGGGAGGGCGTCTCCAGCGCGACGACCCGCTCGCGGCCGATCATCAACACCCGCGACGAGCCGCACGCCGACGCCGAGCGGTACCGCCGACTGCACGTCATCGTCGGCGACTCCAACATGTCCGAGGTGACCACGCTGCTCAAGGTCGGCTCGGCGAACCTGGTGCTGGAGATGGTCGAGCAGGGCGTGCAGTTCCGGGACTTCAGCCTGGACAACCCGATCCGCGCGATCCGCGAGATCAGCCACGACCTCACCGGGCGGCGCACGGTGCGGCTGGCCGGCGGCCGGGAGGCGTCCGCGCTGGACATCCAGCGGGAGTACTTCGGCCGGGCGGTCGACCACGTCGCGCGGCGCGGTTCGGACCCGATGACCGAGCGGATCCTGGAGCTGTGGGGCCGGACGCTGGACGCGATCGAGCAGCAGGACTTCTCGCTGATCGACCGGGAGATCGACTGGGCGATCAAGCACCGGCTGCTGGAGCGGTACCGCAACAAGCACGGGCTGGAGCTGTCCAGCCCGCGCATCGCCCAGCTCGACCTCGCCTACCACGACATCCGCCGGGGCCGCGGGCTGTTTGACATGCTGGAGCGCAAGGACCTGGTGGACCGGGCGACCGAGGACGGCGAGATCGAGGCGGCCAAGGACACGCCGCCGCAGAGCACCCGGGCGAAGCTGCGCGGCGACTTCATCGCCGCCGCGCAGGCCGCGGGCCGGGACTTCACGGTGGACTGGGTGCACCTGAAGCTCAACGACCAGGCGCAGCGGACCGTCCTGTGCAAGGACCCGTTCCGGGCGGTCGACGAGCGGGTGGAGCGCCTGATCAGCTCGCTCTGACCCGCGCTTGCAGACGAGGGCGCCCCGCACCGAGTGAACTGCTCCCCGGAAGTTGGACTGAGAAATTCAGCTTCGACCTTCGGGGAGCAGTCGCATGTTGAGGACCAGCTCGTTGACCGTGGAGCAGCG
>NZ_JBFAKG010000081.1:23368-47182 GCF_040655595.1 Saccharopolyspora sp. NPDC050389 | reverse complement strand
CATCTGTCGCAAGAGGAAGGATCAACCAAGGGCTTCATCCATGATCAACCGGGGCCGCAACACCAGCACCCGAGGTTAAACAACAAGCTATAGCACAGGTGCGGGCCGGGGTGCCGCGCACGGCATCCCGGCCGACGTCACCTGGTCGGTTCTGACGTGCGGTTCCCGGTGCCGGCCGGCGCGCGCCGGATGAACACGAGAGGCAGGGCCAGGGCCAATACCGCGATACCGCCCCAGATTCCGGCGATGGCCCAGCCCGCGCCCGCGAGCGCGAGCACCGGGGTGAACGTCACCGCCGTCACCTCGACCGGGAGCAACGGCAGGTAGGCGATGGCGAAGTCCTCCAGCGTCCGGGAGCGCAGCCGCGGGTCGATGATGCGCAGCAACGCGAGCCCGGTCGACACCGAACCGGTCGCCCAGCCCCAGGTGAAGATCTGCTTCTCGAACCACGCGTCGCCGAGCATTCGCGGTGCGACACCGAGGCCGAGCAGCAGGCACAGCGCCAGCCCGACGACGAACAGGACGAGCAGCGGCAGCCAGTAGTCGGCGACGAAGCTCGGCACGATCGAGGCGATGCCGCAGACCACGAGCACGTCGGTGGCGCTGCCCGAGATCGACTTGAGCGACTCGGAGTCGACGAGGCGGCGCGTCCGGGTGGCCGACAGCAGGCCGCGCACGACCAGTCCGACCACGAACGCGATCGAGAACAGCGGGAACGACACCGCAGGGAAGACCTCGCCGAGGAGCGTGTTGACGCCGTAGGCCGCCGCGGAGATCACCAGGACGATCGAGGTCTGGAAGCTCAGCGACTCGATGGAACCGCCCGAGAAGGTGTGCGTGCCGATCGCCGGCCGCTCCTCGTCCGAGCGGTAGACCCCGCTGCGGAGGTGCTCGGGCAACGCGTTCAGTCCCTTGAATTCCTTGGCGTACCCGCGTTTCGCGCCGATCTTGGCCTGGATGATGCCGCCGACGATGCCGACGAGCAGTCCGACGGTCGCGGACGTGAAGGCCAGCGACTGCGCTTCGGTCCAGCCGCCCTCCCCGAAGACCGTGCCCATCGCCGCGGCCGAGCCGAACCCGCCGGCCCATCCGGCGAACAGCAGCAGGCCGAACCCGTCGTGCGTACCGAACAGCGGGCCGAGCACCAGCAGGCCGAGCACGACGCCGACGACGATCTGGGCCGCGTAGAACAGAACGCCGTAACTCGCGAACCCGGCCACCGAGCGACCGAGCCGACGGAGGTCGACGTCGTCGGTCAAGGCGAGGCAGGCGAACACGACGACGATGAGCACCGACGAGTACGCGCCGAGCTGCTTGGAGAACGGCAGCAGGCCGAGTCCCTCGGGGCCGAGCACGAGCCCGAGCACGCCGGCGGTCACGCTGGCCGGGACCATCAAGGTCTGGAGCGGTCGGAGGATCGCACGCAGTGCGGCTCCGACCACGAGGAGAAGGCCGATCAGGCCGGCGTCGACGAGCAGCGACCAGGCTGAGTAATCCACGGGACTCCTACGGTGTTGATGCGATGCCTTCCGGAGGCCTATTCGGCGTCGGGGGCGGTGGGTTGGTCGGCGCTGCCGCGAGCGGGTTCGTCCCCGCCGAAACCGAGCGCCTGCTGGGCGGATCGGAAAGCGCGCTCGACGACCGGCAGCAGCCCGAGCGGATCCCCGCCGGCGACCCGCGCACGCAGCGGCGAGCGCGTGGTCGTGCCGGGAAGGGGCAGGAAGCGCACGCCCGGCCAGGGCGTGAGCCCGAGGATCTCGGAGACGATCGCCACGCCGTGCCCGGCCGAGACCAGGCCCAGCATCGCCTGCTCGCTCTGCACGTGGGCCACCGGTTCGGCGGAGAACCCGGCTTCGGCGCAGGCCGCGGCGATCGCGTCGAAGGCGACCGGGGCGCGGTCCCGGTCGAACAGCACGATCCGCTCGGCGGCGACGGAGCGCAGGGACGCGGTGCCGGCCTCGGCCAGCGGATGATCGAGCGGAACCGCCAGCAGGAGCCGTTCGTCGGCGAGCACGATGTGGTCCGGGGAGTCGTCCGCCCACTCCCGGAGGATGGCCAGGTCGATGCGCCCGGCCGCGAGGGCCTGCCGCTGCTCGGAGCTGCCGAGGTCGACCACCACGGGATCCCACTCCGCCAGTTCCGGCAGCAGTGCCGGGAGCAGGGCGGGGAACGCGGAGGTCACCGCGGCGATCCGGACCGGGGTGCGGCCCGCCTCCCCACGCACCAGCGTCTTGGTCTCCGCCGCCCGCCGGAGCAGGAAGATCGCCTCCGGGTAGAGGACGTCTGCGGCGGAGGTCGGCCACACGGAGCGGCTGGTCCGCTCGAACAACCGCACCCCGAGTTCGTGCTCCAGGTTGGCGATCGCCTGGCTCACCGGTGGTTGCACGGTGTGCAGGCGTCGCGCCGCGGCGGTGAAGCTGCGTTCCTCGTACACGGCCACGAAGTGGCGCAGCAGCCGGAATTCCACATCAGCCCCCGAACCGGTCCGGGGAGAACCGCGAGATGTCGTGCTGCTGCGGGAGTCCCAGGGCCAGGCGGGCCGCGATCTCACCGAACGCGGGCGCGAGCTTGAAGCCGTGGCCGGAGAGCCCCGCGACGACCGCCACACCGGGCTGGACCGTCCCGATCACGGCTCGCCGGTCCGGGGTGTAGGCGTCCATGTGGACCGAGTGCCGGCTTGGGTGCGCCGGCAAGTCCGGGACCAGGGCGTGGACCTCGCCGCCGACCCCGGCCAGGGCGCTCGGTTCCAGGAAGCGGGTCAGCCGGGCGGCATCGTCGATCGAGCCCCAGGCGTCGGCCCAGCCCGCCTTCACCAAGGCGCCGTCCACGCTCGGGATGCCGAACAGGTGGACGTCCCCGAGGTCGCGGATGAAGCCGGGGAAGACCTCCGGCGCGTACTGCGCCGGGTTCTCCGGGGCGAACCAGGTCAGCACGAGGGGACGGATGTCGAGCAGCTCCCGCAGTTCCGGCAGCAGCTGCGACGCCCAGGCCCCTGCGGTGACGACGACGTGCTTGGCGGTGCGGACACCTCGCGCAGTCGAGACCCGCACGCCACCGGGGACCGCCTCGATCCCGGTGACCGGGGCGTCGTCGATCAGCTCCGCCCCCGCCTTCCGCGCCCGGCGCAGCGCTTCCTGCACCGCGGACTCGGGCCGCAGCACACCACCTAGCCGGTCGAGAACGCCGATCTCATCGGTGATCGACCCGTGCTGGGGAAACCGGCTCCGCAACTCGGCCGCGTCGAGCACCTCGTGCGGAATGCCGTGCTGCTGCACGGAGGCGAGCACGTTGCGCATCGGCGCGATCGTCGGAGCGCCGATCGACAGCACTCCCGACGGGTGGAACAGGGTCCGCCGGCCGCCCTGCTCCAGTTCCTGCCAGAGATCGCGGGCCTGGAGCAGCATCGGAACGTACTCGGGGCTCTCGTGGTACCCGGTGCGGAACAACCGCGACTCGCCCGCGTAACCCCCGGCGTCGTGCCCGAGCGCGTGCCGCTCCACGCCGACGACCCGCGCGCCGTGGACCTCGGCGAGGCGCCAACTGGTCATCGCCCCCACGCTGCCGAGCCCCACCACAACGACGTCTGCATCCATGGACGGGGATTCTCAACTCCCCCGGCGAGCTCCTGCAATACCTCGTCGATATGAAAAGGCTGTAAAGCCATAGCCGATCTTTATGGATCGGCCCGCCCGGCCGTCGAAGGACATGTTCGAATTCCACTAGTATTCAAACCTGGAGCAGTCGCGGCGAACCGCTGAGTCGCTGCCCGCCGGCGGAAAGGTGTACCCGTGCCCAAGCGCGATCGTTCCGTCATGGACCAGGCGCACAAGGAGCTCAAGCGCAAGATCGTCACGTTGCAGGCCCGCCCCGGCGAGCGCCTGGACGACATCGGCTTGGCCGAAGAACTCGGCCTGAGCCGGACGCCGGTGCGCGAGGCGCTGTTCCGCCTGAGCTCGGAAGGCCTGGTCAACGTCGGCCCCAAGGGCGGCTTCACGGTGCGCCCCCTCGACCTGGTGGACATCGCCGAGCTCTTCGAGGCCCACATCGTCGTGGCGCGGGCAACCGCGCGGCTGCTGGCGGCCCGGGCCACCGAGGGCAACATCGAGGAGCTGGCGAGGGCGAACGCCGAGGTCAACGAGGCGATCAAGGCAGGCTCCCCGGCGGCGATCTCGGCGGCGAACGCGCACCTGCACCGGCTGGAAGCGCTGCATGCGAGGAACGAGCACCTCCGCAGCCTGGCGTGGCCCATCCACGATCAAGGCCAGCGCCTCGCGTACCTGAGTTTCGGCGGGGACGCCGGACTCGCCGCGGACCTCGCCGCGCACTTCAAGCGCACCTGCAAGGACCACGAGGAAATGCTGGCGGCGGTGCGCGATCACGACGCGGACGCGGCCGAGCAGATCGCCGCCAGGCACGTCCACTTGTTCCGGGACAGGGTCGTGGAGTTCCTCCAGGCCCGGGCGGTGGACGGCATCGAACTCGCGGACGAGCTGCCCGCCGCCCCGCTGGTGCCGCACGACTCCTGAACCGGCTGCTGCCCGGTTCCCAGCCGAAGACCCCGCGTCGCCCCAGGTGACGCGGGGTCTTGTGCTCGAGGCCACGTCCGGGTAGTTTTCGTATACGGATCGAATTCCAAATGAGCGGACGGGTGGTCCGAACCCGGAGCGGCCTTCGAGCCCGTCGCCAGTGGCCCGCTCACGACTCCGGTCGGCTGGCGAAGTCCGCGATCTCCAGAGGGCGCGAGCGTTCCAGGCCCGCCCGACGATCGAGCTGACGCGAAAGGGTGGTCAGCGATGGAAGACCTCTGCACGGTGCCGCGCGGTGTCCGACCCGACAGTGACGGCGTCCGTTCCGCGCTCGCCGGTGCCGGCATCGACTCGTTCTCGTACGTGGCCAACGGCGCCCTGAACCACGTCTTCCTGCATCGTCGACGCGGGTCGAAGCTGTCCGTTGTCGCGTGCAACACGTCGCGGCGCCTGAGCGAGGTCGTCGGCGACACCATGCCGTGGCTCACGGTGCGCAGGATCGCGGCTGATGCCGAGCTTTCTCCTTCGGCAGCAAGGAATCCCGCCACTCCCGGCGAGACCACGAGCACGCCGGATGGCATGGCCGAGGACCTACGGAGCCACCACCCGTGATCCGTCCACATCGGACCGGACAGCGCTTCCGCCGCGGCGGTCGCCGGGCCTCGTGGCCGCTCCGATGCTCAGAAGAGGTTGGGAACTCCAGAGATCGGAGCTCGTCATGACCACAGCCCAGGCCGACACACCGACCAGATCGGATTCCGATGCACGGCGTGCCGTAGCCGCCGCCGGCATCGGATGGGGTCTGGACGGCTTGACCTGGACCATGTACTCCTTCGCACTGACCGTGCTCCTGCCGGTGCTGGGCATCTCGACCGTCCTAGCGGGCTGGGTCACGGCGCTGAGCATCGTGGCGTCCGCGATCGGTGGCGTGGTGTGCGGCGTGCTCGCCGACCGCTTCGGGCGCGTGCGAGTGCTGACCTGGGTGATCATCGGCTACAGCGTGTTCACCGCGTTGACCGCGACGGCGCAGGATTTTCCGCAGTTCCTGACCTGGCGGGTGCTGGAGGGCGTGGCCTTCGGCGGCGAGTGGGCGGTCGGCGCAGCCCTGGTCGCCGAGTACACCCAGGCGGCTCGCCGTGGCCGCGTCTTGGCGTTCGTGCAGAGCTGCTACGCCATCGGATGGGCCGTCTCCACCGCGACCTATCTCTTGGTGTTCTCGTTGCTGCCGCCCGAGTTCGCCTGGCGGGTGCTCTTCGCGATCGGCGTGCTGCCCGCCGCGGTGGCGTTCGTCATCCGCCGGACCACGCGCGACCGCGTCGATCTCACCGCCATCACGCCCGTGCAGCACAACCGGTTCGCGGCGCTGTTCACCCGCGGCCAGCTCCGGATCACCCTGCTCTCGACGTTGCTCGGCATCTGCATCCAGGGCATCTACTACTCGGTGTTCGTCTTCCTGCCGCTGTTCCTTAAGACCGAGCGCGGCCTTTCGGTCGTCGGTACCGCGAGCTACACCTGGATCGTGATCGTCGGCTCGTTCGCCGGGTACCTGGCTTCCGGGTTCGTCCACGACGCGATCGGACGCCGGCCCACCTTCGCGCTGTTCTTCCTCGGCTCGGTGGCGAGCATCGGCTTGTTCGTGTTCTCCCCCATCGCCCGTCCCGAGATCGGCTACGTCATCAGCTTCGTGCTGGGGTTCTTCGCCTCCGGGCAGGCCGGCGGCATGGGCGCGTACCTCGCGGAGCTGTTCCCGACCACCTCCCGCGCCTCCGGGCAGGCCTTCGCCTACAACGTCGGACGCGGTCTCGCGGCGTTCGGGCCGTTGTCCGTGGGCGCGCTGGGCACCGCGATCGGGTTGGGAACCGCGGTGTTCTGGGTCGGCGTCATCGCGGCCGTGCTCGGGTTCGTCGCCTTGGCCCTGCTGCCCGAGACCCGCAACCGAAACATCCTGGCCGACGCGGTCGACCGGCAGAATTGATCGAGGAGTTCTGATGCCCCTTCCCACGCCGAAGGAAGAGCGCGGTTACCGAGTGGCCATCGACACCGGTGGCACGTTCACCGATATCGCGGTGAACCGGCCGGACGGCTCGGTCTTCGTGTGGAAAGTCCCGTCCACTCCGCACGCTCCGGACGAAGCGGTGATCGCGGGCCTCACCGAAGCGCTGGCCAAGGTAGCCGGTCATCCAGGTGAAGTCGCGCGTTTCGTCCACGGCACAACGGTTGCCACCAACACCGTGATCACCGGCACCGGTGCACGCGTCGGCCTGGTGACCACCGACGGATTCCGGGACCTGCTGGCGATCGGCTACCAGACCCGCCCTTCCCTATACGACCAGACGGCACGCCGCCCGCGTCCCCTGGCCCCCGCCGAGTTGACCTGGGAAGTGCGCGAACGGCTCGCGGCGGACGGCTCGGAACTCGTGCCCGTGGACCGGCGCCACCTGGACGAGGTGATTTCCCGGATCCGCGCGGCCGAACCCGACGTCGTGGTCGTCTCCCTGCTCAACGCTTATGCCAACCCGGCGCACGAGCAGGAGATCGTCGGGGCGCTCCGCGAGGCCGGCGTGGCGCGCTCGGTGTTCGCCGCCACCTCGGTCACAGCGGAAATGCGTGAGTACGAACGCACGTCGACAGCGGTGCTCAACGGCTACGTGCAGCCGAAGATCGCCGGCTACGTCGACCGCCTCGACAAGCAGCTGTCGCAGGTCGGTGTTCCGGCGCGACTCTGGGTGATGCAGTCCAACGGCGGTCTGCTCGGTTCGCGCGTGGCGCAGGACCAGAGCGTCCGCACCGTCCTTTCCGGACTCGCCGGCGGCGTGGTCGGCGCGGCGCGGTGGGCCCGGCAGCTCGATCTGCCTTCCGTGGTCAGCTTCGACATCGGCGGCACGAGCACCGACATCGCGCTGATCCGCAACGGTGTGCCGGATGAGATGACCGCGGGTGAGATCGAGGGATATCCGCTGCGCATGCCCATGGTGGACGTGCACACCATCGGGGCTGGGGGCGGTTCCATCGCATGGCGAGACTCCGGCGATGGCCTGCGGGTCGGGCCGCACAGCGCAGGCGCTCGGCCAGGGCCCGTGTGCTACGGCCACGCCGGCATCGACGTCACCGTCACCGATGCCCACGCACTCCTCGGCCGCCTCGGCGACAGCCTGCTCGATGGGCGCCTACCGCTGGATCTGGCGACCGCGGAGCTACGACTCGCGGGCTTCGCGCGGGACGTGGGTCTCGGTGCTACCGAGACGGCGGCCGGTGTCTTGCGCGTCATCAACGCGACCATGGGCCGCGGCATCCGCAAGGTCAGCGTCGAACGCGGAGTGGATCTGCGCCAGTGCACGCTGATGGCCTTCGGCGGAGCCGGACCGCTGCACGCCGCGGAGCTCATCCGCGAGCTGGGCATGCGTGCCGCGGTCGTCCCACCGCACCCGGGAATCGCCTCGGCGGTCGGCATGCTGGACACGCCGGTGCGACACGACTTCGCCATCACCGTGTCGGCGACGAACGCCTCCGAACTGCCGTCCGTGTCCGCCGCGTTGGACTCCCTAGCGGCTCAAGCTCAGGGTTTCCTGGCTGAAGGCGAAGGTGTCAGCGCGGCCGATGCCGTGTTCGAGCGCGCCGTGGACGCCCGCTACCTCGGGCAGAGCTACGAACTCCGCACCGCCTGGACGGACGATTTCGCCGAACTGCGCCGAACTTTCGACACCATCCACGAGGAGCGCTACGGGTTCTGCGACCCCGACGCGGCACTGGAGATCGTGACCGCGCGTGTCACGGTCACCGCGGGCTGGCAAGAACAACGCGTCGAGCCGGAACTCGCCACCGGCGACGTTCCCGAACCGGTCGGGAAGCGCCGCGCGTACTTCGACGGCCAGTGGCACGACACCCCCGTGTACCGCAGGGAGCAGTTGCCGGCGCGCGTCAGCCTCGCCGGACCGCTCGTCCTGCAACAGCTCGACTCCACCACGGTTGTCTCCCCAGGGCAGGCGTGCTGGCACGACGAGCGCGGATTCCTGCACATCCACCCGGAGGAAGCCCGATGACGCAGCACCTCGCCCTGGATCCCGCCGATCTGGAGATCGCCCGCAACCGCCTGGAATCCATCGCCGAGGAGGTCGGCACCGCGCTCATCCGCACGTCCTACTCCCCCAACATCAAGGATCGGCGCGACTGCTCCGCCGGCGTCTACCGTCCCGACGGCGAACTGATCGCCCAGGCCGAGCACATCCCGCTGCACCTGGGCCTGATGCCCACCCTGATCCGCAACACCCTGGCCGAGGTCGGCGTCGACTCCCTGGCCCCGGGTGATGTCGTCATCACCAACAACCCCTACCTGGGCGGATCGCACCTGCCGGACACGTGCCTGATCACCCCGATCCACGTCGACGGCGAGGTCATCGCGGTCGTCGCCAACATGGCCCACCACGTCGACGTCGGCGGGCTCGCCCCAGGCTCCATGGCCACCCACGCCACCGAGATCTTCCAGGAAGGCATTCGGATTCCGCCGCTGCGCCTGATCAAGCGGGGCGAGATCCAGCAGGACCTCCTCGACCTGCTGCTGACCAACGTCCGCACCGCCGACAAGACTCGCGGTGACCTCATGGCCCAGGTCGCGGCCAACAGCCTCGGCGCCCGGCGCATCCAGGAACTCGTCGAGGACTGGGGCGTGGCGCGGTTCCGCGCGGCAGGCCAGGCGCTGATCGACTACGCCGAGCGCCGCACCCGCGCGGCGCTGCGTGCGATGCCCGACGGTTGCGCGCGGTTCGTGGACTACCTGGAGCACACCGGAGTCCGGGAGGACGATGTGCCCATCGTCGCCACGGTGAGCAAGCGGGGCGACGAGCTCGTGGTCGATCTGACCGAGTGCGCGGACCAGGTCGAAGGAGCGGTGAACTGCTCTTACGCGATCGCGGAGGCGTGTGCGGCGTACGCGGTGAAGGCGCTGGCAGATCCGACGCTGCCCTCCAACGAAGGGCTCATGCGCCCGGTCACGGTGCGCACTCGCCCGGGAAGTGTGGTCGCGGCGCAGTATCCGGCGCCGGTGTCCAACGGCAACACGCAGACCGCCCAGCGCATCGTCGACGTCCTGCTCGGCGCGTTCGAGCAGTTCGTTCCCGACCGCGTCCCGGCGGCCTCCAGCGGCAGCATGAGCATCGTGACGATCGGCGGCCACGATCCCGAAACCCGACGCTACTTCTCGTACGTGGAAACCTATGGTGGCGGCCAAGGTGCGCTGCCGGGCATGGACGGCGCGGACGCCGTGCACACGCACATGACCAACACCAGGAACACCCCGTGCGAAGTCATCGAGCGCGAATATCCGCTTCGGGTCAAGCGCTACGCCATCGCGCACGGGACCGGCGGAGCCGGGCGGTTCAACGGCGGCAGCGGGCTCGTGCGGGAGCTGGAAGTGACCGCGGGGAAGGTGTCAGCGGTGGTGGCCACCGCACGGGTAACCCGGCGCCCGTGGGGGCTGCACGGCGGCCAACCCGGATCTCCGGCGCAGGTCCACGTCGTCCGCGACGGCAGCGCGCAGCAGCTGTCCGCGATGAACCGCCTCGACCTGCAGCAGGGTGAATCGCTGAGCATCCAAACCGCGGGCGGCGGCGGATACGGGCAGCGCGAAGACTGATGCTGCGCCCTCGGCTCCAGATCCCGGGGCCGAGGGCACAACTGTAAGAGCGGGGATCCGCAGCTGGCCCGGATCTCGGACCGTCCCGGGGTTCAGTGGGCGAGCAGCGCCCGGACGCTGTTGGAGAAGTCGCGCAGGTGCGCCTGGGCACCGGCTCTGGCGGCGTCGGCGTCTCCTCGGACGATGGCCGCGACCACCTCCGCCTGGTCGCAGCCGGCCGACGGCTGGTCCGCGACCCGCCGGAGCCCGTAGTGCCAGATCCGCATGGCGAGGTTGGCGTACTGGTTCAGGTTCGCCTCGAGGAACGGGTTGTGGGCCGCCGCGTAGATCGCGCGGTGGATCGCGCCGTCCACCTCGATGTACGAGGTCGAGCCGTGGTCGGCGGACGGGTGGGAGCCGACGAGATCGGCCAGGCGGGACAGCTCCTCGCGCTCCGCGGCGGTGGCCCGCACCGCCGCCAGGGCCGCGGCGAGCCCTTCGAGGTCCTCTCGGACCTCGGTCAGCCAGAGCTCGTCGCTGACCGAGATCTCGGCGGCGAAGGTTCCCCGGCGCGGGTAGGTCACCACGAGCCGCTCGAGCGTCAGCCGTTTGATCGCGTCCCGCACCGGTGTCAGACCGACATCCAGCGACGCGCTCAGGCGCTTCTCGTCCAGCGGCTCGCCCGGCTCGATCCGCAGCGCGACGAGATCGTCGCGCAACTGCTCGTAGGCGCGGTCGACCAGCCGCACCGGCCGGTCGACAGCGCCCGGGCGGACGGGGGCCGCGGTGGCGATGTCGTTCGCTTCGAGGTGTTGACCCACGCAGGCAGCATACCTACTCTTCACACTGAAATTTTAGAACAACTTCAGTTGGAAGCCTCTCTTCCGACGAGAGCCTCGAGGAGGCGTCCATGGCTTCGCACGGTGTCAACGTGGCGGGAAACCCTCGCGTACCGGAGCCGGTCAACGAGCAGGCGCGGGACTACGCGCCCGGGTCACCCGAGGCCGTCCGGCTGCTCCAGGAGGTCGACCGGGTCCGCGGCCAGGTGCGCGACCTGCCGAACGTGATCGCAGGCGAGCGCCACGAGCTCGGCGAAACCGCCGACGTCATCGCGCCGCACGACCGCTCCCTGCACCTCGGCCGGATCCCGGTCGCCCGCGAGGAGCAGGTCAACGCCGCGATCGAAGCGGCGCTGGCCGCCCGGCACGACTGGTCGCGGACGGCGTGGTGGGACCGGGCGTCGGTCTTCCTGCGTGCCGCCGAGCTGGTCAACGGCAAGTACCGCGACGAGCTGCTGGCCACCACGATGCTCGGCCAGTCCAAGACGTTCCACCAGGCCGAGATCGACATCAACGAGCTGGTGGACTTCTTCCGGTACAACGTCCACCTGGCCTCGCAGATCTACCAGAACCAGCCGTTCTCGGTGACCGGTGTCCGCAACACCATGGACCACCGCCCGCTGGAGGGCTTCGTCCTCGTCCTCACCCCGTTCAACTTCACCGCGATCGCCGGCAACCTGCCCGCCACCCCGGCGCTGATGGGCAACGTGGTGGTCTGGAAGCCCTCGGAGAAGTCCGCGCTAAGCAGCGAGGTCGTCATGCGGGTGTTCGAGGAGGCCGGTCTCCCGCCCGGTGTGATCAACCTCGTGCACGGCGACGGCGGCCTGGTCACCGCGACCGCGCAGGCCAGCGAGCACCTGGCAGGTATCAGCTTCACCGGCTCCACGACCGTGTTCCGCAACATCTGGCGCAGCACGGCGCAGAACATCGACACCTACCGCAGCTACCCGCGGTTGGTCGGCGAAACCGGCGGCAAGAACGCGGTCCTGGCGCACCCCAGCGCCGATCCGCAGGCGCTCCTGGTCGCCCTGGTGCGCGGCGCGTTCGAGTACCAGGGCCAGAAGTGCTCGGCCGCCTCACGCACCTACATCCCGCGCAGCCTGTGGAAGCAGCTGGAGGCGCCGCTGCTGGAGACCACCGCCGGCCTGCAGGTCGGCGACGTCGTCGACCACAAGACGTTCGTCGGCGCGGTGATCGACCGCAACGCGGTGGACCGCTTGCAGGGCGCGATCGACCGGGCGAAGGCCGATACCGGCCACGAGATCCTGGTCGGCGGCACCACTTCGACCGAGCGCGGCTGGTTCGTCGACCCGACGATCGTCCGGACCGACGACCCGACGGCGTTCAGCATGTCGGAGGAGCTGTTCGGCCCGTTCCTGAGCGTCCACGTCTACGACGACGCCGAGTGGGAACGCACCCTCGACCTGGTCGACGGCACCAGCCAGTACGCGCTGACCTGCTCGGTGTTCGCGAACGACCGGGCCGCGATCACCACCGCGCTGGACCGGCTGCGCGACACCGCCGGGATGACCTACGTCAACGACAAGCCCACCGGCGCCACCATGGGCCAGCAGTCCTTCGGCGGTGGCCGCGGCTCGGGCACCAACGACAAGACCGGCTCGGTGCTCGCCCTGCAGCGCTGGGTCAGCGGCCGGTTCATCAAGGAGAACATGGTCCCCGACCTGGACTGGACCTACCCGTACATGGGGTGAGAACCTCTGGCCGGCACTCCCGAGCCGCACGTCGAGCGGGCTGATGACAACGCCTCTTCCCCGGTGACGCCCTGCTGGCGTCACCGGGGCCCCGCACGGGGTCCGAAACGACGGCCCCTACCCGGCCGAGTTCCGCGTCATCCGCGGTCCGGCCGGGACCGGGCTGGACTGGACGCCGTTCGGGGTCGGCCGGGCCGCAGCAGCGGCCGCCGAAAGGCCCGACACCGGCCCGTGAGCCCGTCGTGAAAAGCCAGAACCGGGCTCGGGCCGATCTCTCTGGAGGGAGAGCGATGTTGAGCGTTGATAGTCCACCGTCATCACCACCACCGACGCCGCGATTGATGGAACCTGATCGGTCCGCATGATCATCATCGATTCGGCGGACACCACGCCGCAGCCGTGGCGCAACGGCAGAGGGACGACCCGAGAGCTTTGGGCGGAGCCAGCCGGGGCAGATGTCCAGTGGCGGCTGAGTCTGGCCGACCTCACCGAGGACGGGCCTTTCTCCCGTTTCGACGGCGTCGAGCGTGTTTTCACACCGGTCGACGGCGGAGGCTTCGAGCTCACCGTCGACGGCCGGCCGCATCCTGCGGACCGGCACCGGCCGATCCGGTTCCCGGGCGAGGCGGCAGTCACGGTGCGCGGGCTGGCCGAGCCGGCCAGGGCGCTCAACCTGATGACAGCGCGTGGCCACTGCGGTGGCACGGTCCACGTGCGGCGGTACGACGGCGACATCACCTGGCGCGGCGGTGTCCGCTCACTGTTCCTGGTGGAGGGCCGGCTGACGATCGGCGAGGCCGAGTTGCCGCGTTTGGGCGTCGTGGTCGCCACCGATGCAGCGTTGACCGGAGTGGCCGAAGACGCCCTGATCGCCGAGGTCCGCATCTTCTGCGATGCACCGCGAGGAGCAGCATGACCCCGACACTCGGCAGCCGGTTCGGCGTGGCAGCGGCCACGAGGTGACCGTGCCGGCGCGATCCACTGCTGTGAACCACGAGGAATCAGGCCCGGGGAGCCCGACCCCACCGCCCACCCGGGCCTGGGCCGGCGAAATGCGGTGATCTTCCGCGCGCTCGGCGGAGCTTCAGCCCTGGCCGGCCGACCGCGCGGATTCCACGTCGCTCGGGTCGACGCCGAGATGGCGCTCGATGCGCTCGCTGGCGCTGACCATCGACTCGTCGGTGATGTCGGCGACGGCCTGGGCGTCGTGCGCCCTCACGGCCTCGACCAGTCGCGGCTGGAACGACCACAGCGACCGGTCGTCCTCCTCGATCGCCTTGCGGGCACCGACGATCTTGTACACCCGGCAGCGTTCCCAGAGCCCCTGGATGACGTCGAGCAGGACCGTGTTGCCGCCGGCCGCGTAGAGCTCGGTCAGCAGAGCTTCGTCGGCGTCCAGGGCACCCACGACGTCTTCCTCGGCAACCGAGGCGGTGATCGCCGCGCAGTGCATCTCCATCATGGCCGCGGTCGACTCGGTGGCGTGCGGAGCGCCCAGCCGGGCCGCGTCGACCTCCAGCAGCCGGCGAACGTGGTAAATCTGGCGCAATTCCTCCAGGGTGAGCCCGCGGACCACTGCGCCTTTGTGCGGGATGCTCTCGGCGAGACCTGCCTCTTCCAGTCGGCGGATCGCCTCTCGGACGGGCATCACGCTCGTACCGAGCTGGGCGGCGATGTCCCGGATCCGCAACCGGTGCCCCGCGGGCATGCCGCCGTTCATGATCTCTTCGCGGATGGCGGTGAAGACCCGGTCCGTCAGCAGGGACGAGCTTTCGAGCTTCGACATCGCCATGACCGCCAATAATAAACGCCGATAACCGCCGCCGACCGGCGTCATCCGCGACAGCACGGGTCGGCGCGCCTCGACCTGCCGCGTCCGGACGGCCGAACGCACTCGTCCGAGCAGTCCGGCTCCGCCGTGCTGCGTCGAAGTTGCGAACGATCAAGAACGATCGACATCTGTTCGAACATTGTGTGATCTGTGATCACATCTTACAGTGTGAGCGCACAGGATGGACCGCAACGACGCATCCATCGCACGGACCGGCGTCGGTCCCTCCACTCTGTCCCAGCTGCGCCGCACATCCGCGCTCGCGACATGTGAGGGAAGAAAATGATCAAAAAGCTGCTGCTCCTGGCCGCGGAGAACAAACGCCTCGAAGACCGCGTGAGCCGCAACCCGCTCACGAAGGGCCTCGTCTCCCGGTACGTCGCCGGGACCACCTTGAACGAGGCCATCGCCGTCGCTCGGGCCCTCAACGCCAAGGGCATCGACGTCAGCCTCGACCTGCTCGGCGAGACCGTGAGCGAGTTGCGGGAGTCCGCCGCGGCGACGAACGCCTATGTGGACACCATTCACGCCATCGCCGAGCGGGCTCCCGGAGCGACGGTGTCGGTCAAACTCTCGCAGCTCGGCGTGGGTTTGGACCGGAGCGTCTGCGCGGGACACCTGAAGCAGATGCTCGAGGTCGCCGACCAGTCCGGGGTCACGGTCGAAGTGGACATGGAGCACAGCTCCGTCGGTCCGCAGACGCTGGAGACATACCGGTCGTTCCTGCCGTCGTTCCCGAACACCCGGGTCGCCCAGCAGGCGGCACTGCGCCGCTGTCAGGACGACCTGAACTCCTTCACCGACGTCAAACCCCGCATCCGGCTGGTGAAGGGCGCCTACCGGGAGAGCATCGACAAGGCCATCTGCGACGCCGGCGAGGTCACCGCCCAGTTCCTGCACCTCACCGAGTGGGCGCTGCGCAACCTGCCGGATCCCGCGTTCGGCACCCACGACGACGCCTGCATCGACCACGTGAAGGCGGTTGCCGACCGGCTGGGAATCGACCGCCGCGACTTCGAGTTCCAGATGCTCTACGGGGTCCGCCGCAACCTCCAGGAGAAGCTGGCCGCCGAGGGCTACCGGGTCCGCGTCTACGTCCCGTTCGGCAGCCAGTGGTACCCGTACCTGATGCGGCGGATGGCCGAGCGCCCCGCCAACCTCCTGCTCTTCCTGCGCTCGCTGATCGGCGGCTGAGCACCGCCTCGGGTCCCGGCCGTCGGCGACGACACCGGCCGGGGCGTTCTTCCCACGGGGCCACCGCCGCGGCGTCGAGCGGCCGCGCCCCCCGATGAACCCGGTGATGCGACACCTCCCTGGGCGGACCGCGTCTCCGCGCCCATTCCGAGAGGACTCGACCATGCCCCAACACGTTCTCGACGACGCCCCGCTCTCGTCGTTCCACAAACGGCTGGCGCTTTTCTCCTCCGGTGGCCCGTTCCTCGACGGATACGTGCTGTCGATCATCGGCGTGGCCATGGTGCAGGCAACGCCGGCGCTCGGCCTGACCGCGTCCCAGGAGGGCCTGGTCGGCGCCTCCGCGCTGATCGGGATCTTCCTCGGCGCATTCCTCGGCGGCTGGCTGACCGACATCTTCGGCCGGCACCTGCTGTTCACCATCGACCTGATCGCGATCATCGTCTGCTCGGTCGCGCAGTTCTTCGTCACCGACGCGTTCTGGCTGATCGTGATTCGCCTGCTGATCGGTGTGGCGGTCGGCGCGGACTACCCGATCGCGACTTCGCTGCTGGCCGAGTTCTCACCGCGCAAGTACCGCGGCCCGCTGCTCGGCGCATTCGTGACGATGTGGTTCGTCGGCGCCGCCGTGGCCTACGTCGTCGGCGAATTCCTGCTCGCCTACGACGACGGCTGGCGCTGGATGCTGGCCAGCGCCGCGCTCCCCGGCTTGATCATCGTGCTTTCCCGGATCGGCACTCCGGAATCCCCGCGCTGGCTGCTGAAGAAGGGCCGCGAGGACGAGGCCAACGCCGTGCTGGTGAAGGTCTTCGGCCCCGGCGCTTCGGTCGCCGACCTGGACGAGGAGGTCCACGAGAACCTCGACATCCGCGCGCTGATCCGATCCGGCTACGGCAAGCGGATGCTGTTCATCAGCCTGTTCTGGACCTGCTCGGTGGTGCCGCTGTTCGCCATCTACGCCTTCGGCCCGAAGATCCTCGGCGCGCTCATGCTCGAGGACGGCGCGGACACCATCGGCTCCGCGGTCATCACGATCATGTTCCTGGTCGGCTGCCTGGTCTCGCTGTTCGCGGTGAACCGGATGGGCCGCCGCCCGCTGATCATCCACAGCTTCCTCTGGGCCGGGCTGGCCATGCTGTTCCTCGGGTTCTTCCCCGAGGCCCCGGTCTGGGTCGTACTGGCCTTGTTCCTGGGCTACGCGTTGTTCATCGGCGGCTCGCAGATCCTGCAGTGGATCTACCCGAACGAGCTGTTCCCGACCGAGATCCGCGGTTCCGCGGTCGGCCTGGCCTCCTCGCTGAGCCGGATCGGCGCCGCGGTGGGCACCTACCTGGTCCCGATCTCGCTGAGCGGCCTGGGCATCGGCCCGACCATGATCATCGGTGCGGTCATCACCCTGCTCGGGGCGCTCGTCTCGGTGGCCTGGGCTCCCGAGACCCGCAACATGACCCTGGAGCAGTCCGCGTCTCTCGGCTCGCCCGCGCCCGCGCCCGCGAAGGCCGCGGTCACCGACGCCGCCTGACCCAACCTCCGGAACGGCCCGGCACCTCGCCTGCGCCAGGTGACGACGAGAACCGAGAGGAGAGCCGCCACCATGAACCAGCCCTGCATCGCGATCGGCGAGGCAGCGGAGATCGAGCGCGACGACGAGTCGCACATCGTTCGCGGGCTCGACCAGTCGCTCGGCCCTGGAAGTTCTGAGCGGGCACGGGTCGGATCAGCTTGATACCTGAGGACCTCCGGGTTCGGCGTGGATCGTCACCACGCACCGAGCCCGGAGGTCCTCGCGTTTCCACGGAAGCGGCAAGCGGCTGCAACACAAGGAAAACTCGTCACATCGAACGTCCACTGAGGTCAGTGCTGAACATTTTCCACCGGGTCGTGACCACACCTTCCCCATCGACCTCGAGGCAGATCAGCAGCGAGACAGCAGGCATAACTCGATCGCCGTCGACGCCGGCTGATCGAAATCCACAGCACTCGGAACGCAATTCGATCCGGAAAATTGCAGCGAACATGAGAGCTATTCAATTTGAGACGACTCGCAACTCCGCTCGGATTGCACCCCGCTCCCTGCCGTCACATGCAGACCACGGTTTTCGCTGAACACAGCGTCAATCAAGAAACTTAATCGGTCAAGTTCGACCTTGAACGAACTCGGCTTGAAAAGTACGCCGGAACACGTCTAGAAATGACGACACACCATGAAGGACTGCCCGAGCAAAGCGGGTAGCCCAATCGGGCAGATTTCCCCAACCTTTCCTGGTGGTTCCGGAGGACCATGACCGAGCGGCATGATGCCGATGGGTTCGCGGCGGTTGATCGCGAGCTCCTGGACGCGGTTTGGTCGTTGAACGAGGCAGTCCCGTGGTCGTTCAGCTTCGCCCGTGACCAGCCGACGTGGGCGGCCGGCCTGGGCGCTCTGCTGGGCCAGCCCGACGCGACCTGCGACGACCTCCGCGCCCGGCTGATCGAGCTCATCCGCCCCCTGATCGCGACCGCGCGCTCGGCCCCGGCCGGGGAGGTCCTCGGGCACGAACAGCGTTGCACCACGGCGACCGGGGAAGAGCGGCTGCTTCGTTCCTGCGCCCGCATGGTCGGAGACGCCCGCACCGGTCACCTGCTCGGAATCACCACCGATATCACGCAGGTGCAGGAGGACCGGCGGGCGATGACCGACCTGGCCGCCCGTTACCAGCTCTTCGTCGAGCGCAGTCCGGATGCGATCTGGGTTCACCAAGACCGAACGGTCGTCTACGCCAACCCCGCTACCGCGCGCATGCTCGCGGCTGAGTCCAGCGCGCAGATCGTCGGTCACCCGATCACCGACTTCATCGCCGGGCACGCGCTTCCGGCCGTCCAGGAACGGCTCGCGGCGCTGACCACCCCGGGCACGGCCGCGATGCCGGCGGAGGTCGCGATGCGGCGTTTCGACGGCAGCACCATTCCGGTCGAATCGGTGGCGGTGCGCATCAACTGGGCGGGCCGACCCGCGTTCCAGATCATCCAGCGGGACGTCACGGCCCACCAGACCGCCGAGGTCGCGCTGCACCACCAGGCCGCGCTGGTCCAGCACGTCAGCGACGCGATCATCGCCACCACCCGGGACGGGGTGGTGACCAGTTGGAACCGGGCGGCAGCGACCATCTACGGGCTGCCCGCCGAGCGGGCCGTCGGCCAGCACATCGGTGCGGTGGTCGGCGCGCCGCTGGATCCCGCGGCGCTGCTGGCCGCTGGTGGCGTCACCGAAGCGCGACACCTGCGCACCGACGGATCCGCACTGGCAATCCGCATCTCCGCTGCGGAAATGCCATCCGGCTTCGTCCTGGTGTGCGCCGACGAGACAGCGAGCCGGCGGGCCGAGCAGGACTACGCCACCGTCGTGAACGCGCTGAACGAAGGCGTGGTCGTGGCCGACGCGAAGGGATTCGTCCTAACGGCGAATCCCGCGGCGGAGCACATTCTCGGCACCACCCGGGCGGAGGTGGTCGGCTCGCAGCTCGGAGACTGGCTGCTGTTCGACGAGACCGAGGAACCGATCCCACTCGACGCTCGTCCGTCGACGCAAACCCACCGCACCGGAGCCCCGCAGAACGCCCGAGTGCTCGGCATCCGACGAGGCGATGGACGCAGCGTGTGGCTCGCGGTGACCTCGCGATCGCTCACGCCGGACAACGACGCGCCGCACCCGATCGTCCTCTCGTTCACCGACATCACCGAGTCCCGCGCCATTCGGGAGCGGTTGGAGTGGGAGGCCACGCACGACCCGCTGACCGGCCTGGCCAACCGCACCCTGGTGCTCCGGCACCTCGAGTCCGCATTGCGATCCACCCACCGGGCGCAACCCACCGGGGTGCTGTTCATCGACCTGGACGAGTTCAAGGTCATCAACGACTCGCTGGGCCACGGTGTCGGCGACGAGGTGCTGCGCGTCGTGGGAGAGCGGCTGCGGCAGCTGGTGCGCGAGGGCGAAGTGGTCGGCCGGCTCGGTGGCGACGAGTTCGTCGTCGTCGCTCACGACGAGGACGATCGCACGAAGCTCCGCTTGCTCGCCGACGAGCTGCGTCGCAGCCTCGCCGATCCGATCGGCGTGGAGGGCAGGAGACTGCACGTCGATGCCAGCATCGGGATCGTGCTGGCACCGCCCGGTGATCCCAGGACCGCCTCGGACGTGCTCCGCGACGCCGATGTCGCCATGTACCACGCCAAAACGCTCGGCCGCGGCCGAACCGCGTTCTTCGACGTGCAACTGCGTGAACGCATGCAACGCCACCTCCTCCTGCAGCAAGACCTCCGCGAGGCGGCGCAGAAGGACCAACTCTGGATGGCCTACCAGCCCATCATCGACATGGGCACCGGACAGACGGTCGCAGTGGAGGGATTGCTGCGGTGGACGCATCCGTTGTACGGCACGGTATCGCCCGCGGAGTTCATCCCGTTGGCCGAGGAAAGCGACGTCATCCACGACATCGGCGCCCACATGCTGCGCATGGCCAGCCGTGAACTCGCGGCCTACCGCGCCCGGCACCAGCTCGACCTCCGGCTCAAGGTGAACCTCTCCGCGCGGCAACTCGAGGACCCCTACCTGCACAACGACGTGCACGTCGCCCTTGTCGAAGCCGGGCTTCCTGCCAGCGCCGTCTGCCTCGAGGTCACCGAAAGCGCCCTCATGCACGACCCGACAGCGGCGGCGCAGGTGCTCAGCAACCTGCGCCGACTGGGAGTCAGGCTGGCCATCGACGATTTCGGGACCGGTTACTCCTCACTCGCCCAGCTCCAACGACTGCCCCTGGACACCCTCAAGATCGACCGGTCGTTCATCACCGGGATCGACGAGAATCCCGACGCCGAGGCCATCGTCAGCAGCATCATCGCCATGGCGCACGCGGTGAAGCTCACCGTCGTCGCGGAAGGTGTTGAAACCGCCGAACAACTCGACCTCCTCCGCCGCCTCGGCTGCGACCAGGCGCAAGGCTTCTACATCGGCAAACCCACCCCGGTCGAGCAACTCACCGGCAACCGCTGGACGCCGTAGGCGGCACGCACACCACAGCCGCCAAGCGGATTCGTGCTCCGATACGGCATCGAGGGGCTGCTCGTCGGCGTCCGGCCGTGCCCTGAGGTCTGACGAGGTGTGCAGGTCAGCGCTCTCCATCGCGGCCCAGAACCGGCTGGCATGCGGCGACTCTTCCAGCCGCCCGGGATCGCTCAGTACATCCGCAGCTGGTCGCGGAGGGTTCTTGCGACGTGGGCCATCAGTGCCTCCGCACCGGGTTGCATGACGGCCGGTACCCGGGACTCGGTGAGGGCGGCGACGGCGAACACCTGGCCGTCGGCGTGTTCGACGACTCCGACCTCGTGTCGCAGGTTGAGCAGCGTCCCGGTCTTCGACGACCACCGGGACGCGTCGGAGCTGAAATCGGGGGCCAGCCGATGCCGCAACACGTTGTAACCCATCAGCTCTCGGACCCGCGCGGCGACCGGGGACTGGATGGTCGTCGGCCGCCACAGGCCGGCCAGCAGGTCCACAAAGGACCGGGCGGACCCGGCGTTCGCGAGGCTGATGTCGAGCTGGGGCACCGGGTGCCCGCGGCCCGCCGTCGCACCGGCGATGGCCAGTGAGTGGGCGAGGTGTCCCTCCGCGGGCGTGAACCGCTCGGCCGGGGTGTCGGTGAGGTCCCGCATGAGGTGGCGGACCGCGATGCCGTCGTGGCCGAGCCGCCGCAACTCTGCGGTGACCGCGGCGGGTGGGGTGAGCGCGAACAGCGCGTCGGCCGCGGTGTTGTCGCTGATCGACATCGTGAGGTAGAGCAGGTCCTCCAGTGCGATGGTGGCGGGGTGCCGGAACCTGGCCAGCCCGGTCGGGCCCGGCACCGTCATCCGGCCCGGCCGCACCTCGACGGGCGTGGCCGGATCGAGCTCGCCCCGGACGACCCGTTCGAGCGTCGCGACCGCGAGCGGCACCTTGACCAGCGACGCGACCGGGTACACCAACTCGGCGTCGAGCCCGATCTCGTCGCCGCTGTCGAGGTCGCGGACGAGGAACGACCCGCGCAGGCCGCCGTCGTCCAGCTCCTCCCGAGCCTTCCGCAGAACCTTGGTCAGGCCCATCGCTAGCCTCCGAGACAGTGCTCGAGCACGGGCAGCGCACGGACCCGCTGGGCGTCGTCGCGCAGCCCGGCCGCGACGTCGTAGCCGCGGGCCAGCGCCACCTCGCCGACCGGCCGCCAGTGCAGGCCGAGTTCATCCGCCTGGCCACGGGAGCAGAGCAAGACGTCGGCAGAGCCGAGCACCTCGGCCGTCGCGGTGACGAGTGAGGCCGTGACGACCACCTGCGCGGGTTGCAGCCCGACGGCGTCGCGCAGCCGTGTGACGCGGTCACGGACGTGGGGCACGTCGTCCTCCGGTTGGATCCAGACCCGCCGTCGGGGCGTACTCCGTTCGGTGCGGCCGGCTCGCAGCGTTTCGAGGTAGATCGTCGTGGCGTCCCCAGGGTCGGCCCGGCTGGCGAGTCCCAACGGCACCCGCCAGACGCCCTCGTCGGGTGGCACCGCGACGAGCGCCGCCCGTACTTCGAGGGTGCGGGCGAGCTCCGCGCGCTCGCCTGGGTCGGCCGGGTACAGGTCAAGGTTCAGACCGTGCCGGCGGGCTTCGGCGACGAGCCCAGCCTGCAGCCGTGGCGCGCAGATCGCGGGCACCGCCAGCCGGAAGGGCCGCAACCTGGCGCGTTCCGCGTCGTGCTCCATCGTCTCCGCCAGCTCGACCAGGCGGCGGGCCGACGGCAGCATCTCCCGGCCGAACGGCGTCAGCGCGACGGTCCGCGAGGTCCGGTTGAACAGCCGGACCCCGAAGTGCTTCTCGAGCGCCGCGACCCGCCGGCTGGCGACGGACTGCGGGATCCGCGCCGCGGCGGCCCCGACCGTGAAGCTGCCGCAACCGCTGACGGCCACGAACGCCCTGCACGCCCCGACAAGATCCACAGTCGGAGAGTCTATGCCAAATCGGCATTGGTTCTGGCAGTTCTGTCTTGGACGGCATCCACGGTCGGCTGCGAAGCTCCCCCCGCCATGACACGACCGCACATCTCCCGCCGCGCCTTACTCGGCGCCGCGGCACTGCTACCGCTGGCCGGCTGTGCGACAACCCCGCCGTCCCGCCCCACCGACCCGCCGGCGACGTCCCCTCCTGCCCCGACCGACGGCCAACTCCTTGAGCTGGAACGAAAATTCGACGCACGCCTCGGCGTTTACGCACTCGCCACCGGCACCGGTACCGCCATCGCCCACCGGGCCGACGAACGGTTCGCGTTCTGCTCGACGTTCAAGGCACTGGCCACGGCGGCCGTCCTGCACCACAACCCGCTCTCGCATCTGGACACACTCGTCACCTACACCGAAGCCGATCTCATGAAGAGCTCGGCCATCACCAAGCAGCACCTGGCCACCGGGATGACGATCCGGCAGCTGTGTGACGCCGCGGTCCGCTACAGCGACGGCACCGCGGGCAACCTCCTGCTCCGCGACCTCGGCGGCCCGGCACAGCTGACGGCCTACACGCAGGGCCTCGGCGACACGGTGACCCGGATGGACCGGTTCGAGCCGACGATCACCGAAGCCACCCCCGGCGACCCCCGCGACACCACCTCTCCCCGGGCGATCGGCACCGACCTCCACCAGATCGTGCTCGGTGAAGCGCTGCCAACCGACAAGCGCGCCTTCCTCCGCGATCTGCTGGAACGCAACGTCACCGGTGCCAAGCGCATCCGCGCCGGCCTGCCGCAGGGGTGGACTGCGGCCGACAAGACCGGGACCGGTGACTACGGCACGGCCAACGACATCGCCGTCGTGTGGCCGCCGAACGCCGCGCCAGTCCTCATCTCGATCATGTCCAGCAAAACCGGCAAGGACGCCAAGTACGACGAGGCGCTCCTCGCCGAGGCCGCCGCCCACGTCGTGGACAGGCTTACCTGACGGGGCATTCGGTCGGCAGCGACGCGGCGATCCAGTACTCGCGCAGCTTCTTTCGCTTGCTCACGGCTGCTCCTGCCAGTTCGCTGAACCGCGCGGCCCGCCAGCCGTCGACGTTCGGCGCCGTCCTGCCGACC
>NZ_JBFAKG010000081.1:0-23358 GCF_040655595.1 Saccharopolyspora sp. NPDC050389 | reverse complement strand
AGCTCACCTGGCATCGGCGCAGCTGCGAGGTTCGCTCGGGCTCGCCGTGCTGCTCGTCCATGCCGGTGGTGACGGTGACTACGTCCTCGGTCACCGCCGGTGATCGCCGCGTCGGCGATTCCCGCCACGATCTCGCCGTTTCCCGGGACGAGTTGACCTTCCTCGATAACGACTCGATCGCCGAGCCGCAGATCGGTACCGGCGACTTCCTCCTCACCCCCGTCTGGAAAGCAGCCGACGGGCAGTGTTGTCCTCCCAAGCAGCGCAGGCGTTTCGCGTTCTCCCGCCTCGAACCTGCCGGCGAGCCATCGACGTGGTGGCCCTCTCCATGGCCGGAATCGAACAGCTGGCGGCGGTCCTTGATGTCCACTGTGGTCGGTAGCCCGGTTCCTGTCCGGCGCCTCGGATGACGAGTTCCCTCGCGCGAGGGAACTCCAGGAGACGCTGCTGGAACTGGCAGCCCACCACGGCATTCCCGGCGCCGTGGTGGGCGTCTCGAGGACGGTCGCGTCGAGGCCGCCGGCATCACAGATCTGAACAGCGGCGTCGAAATGACGCCGGACGCGCTGTTCCTGACCGGCTCGATCACCAAGGTCCGGGCCACGACGCTGCTCATGTCCGACACGAACAACGAGGTAGCCCGTCGGGCTGCGGCCGCTCCAGCGCTACGGCGCCTTGGTCGCCGCGAACTCCTCGCGGAGCGCGGCACCATGCTGGTCGAGTGCGGGCACGGGCGCGGGTTCGAGTGACCAGGTCGAGTGCCGCGTCGGGGGCGCCGTCACAGAAACGGCGCCGGCAGGCGTGTCCACCCCAAGGCGGCTCAGCTGGGGGTGGATCGCGAGCTCAGGAACCCCGTTGATCCGGGCGCACGGAATGTCGGCTTGCGTGAGCCGGGCGATGGCCTCGTCAGCGGTGAGCGGCGCGAGGAAGCTTCCGACGATGCTGTCGATCTCGGCCCGACGGGCGACCCGCTCGATATTCGTGGCGTACCGCTCGTCGTCAGCCAGCTCTGGCCGGTCGAGCAGCCGCTCTGCGAACCGCCGCCACTGGCGGTCGTTCTGGACGCCGACCAGCACCATGCCCTCGCCGGCGGTGGGATACGCCCCGTACGGAGCGATGATCGGGTGAGAAAGGCCCACCCGCGGCCAGATCGTGTGCTGGTGCTCCCAATGCAGCAATGGGACCGCCATCCACTCTGCCATCGCCGCGAACATCGAGACGTCCACAACGCCCCCTGATCCCGTAGTCGCACGTCTGAGCAGCGCCTCCACGATCCCAGCGTGTGCGGAGAGCCCCGCCGCGATGTCGCACACGGACACCCCGACCCGCCCTGGTGCTTCGGGCGTCCCCGTGACCGAGGCCAGCCCGGACTCGGCCTGGATCAGCAGGTCGTAGGCCTTCGTCTGCGCATACGGCCCGATCCGGCCGTAGCCGGAGATGGTGCAGGCGACGAGCCGGGGATGCGCCTCGACAAGTGATTCCGCTTCGAGCCCGGCGCGGGCCGCCGCACCGGGACCGAGGTTCTGCACGAAAACATCGGCGCGGCTGATCATGGCTCGCAACAGGGCAGCGTCCTCTTCCCGGGTGAAGTCCAGGCAGATCGACTCCTTGCCGCGGTTGAGCCAGACGAAGTAGGCGCTCTCCCCTCGGACCGCACTGTCGTATCCCCGGGCGAAGTCTCCCGACGCGCGCTCGATCTTGATCACCCGAGCGCCGGCGTCGGCAAGCCGACACGTCGCCATCGGCGCGGCGACGGCCTGCTCCAGGCTGACGACGAGCATCCCTTCCAGAGGCTTGGTCATCCGGCGGTGTCCTCTCCCGTTCGACGAGCCGACGCGCGCTCGATTCCCAGCTTGGCCGCGTACGAAGCCAGCGCTTCCATCGTGTCGGCGGCGGCGAAGGTGCCGGCGAACTCACCGACGCTGACGTCGATGCCCACGTCGACGGTCGTGTTCTGCCACGTCTCGAAGAGTCGCTTCTGCGACGCCAGCACCGTCGTGGTGTGACGGGTGACCTTCGCCAGGAAGGCGTCGACCGCCTCCTCCAACTCACCAGGCTCAACGAGCCGATTGCAGAGGCCGAAGAGCTGCGGGGCGGAGGCCGGGTAAAGATCCCCGGTCAGGATCATCTCTTTCGCGTGGCCGAGACCGACGTACTGCTGCAGGAGGCCGGCGTCGATGACGGACGGGATGCCGAGCTTGATCTCCGGCAGGCCGAAGCTGGACCGCGTCGTCACCAGTCGCACGTCGCAGGCGACGGCCAGCTCCAAAGCCCCACCGATGCAGTACCCGTCGATGGCGCAGATGGTCGTTACGGGTGCCCGGCGAACGCTTGCCAGCATGTCACGCAGTGCGGAGATGAAGTCTCGCGCGCTGTCGGGAGTCGTAAGGGCAAGAAACTCGCTGACATCCACGCCGGCGCTGAATGCCCGCTCCCCGGCTCCCCGGAACACGATCGCGCGGACGCCCGAGGCTTCGGCGATCAGGGCAGGTAGGGCATCGATATCCTCCCGGCGCATCGCGTTGAGCTTTTCCGGGCGGTCGAAGGTGACGTGCAGGACACTGCCACGCTGCTGGACGTCGAGGATTCCCACGGACGTCTCCTTTCCTTCTGTGACGGGTTGATCGATCAGCTGGGGAGGACCGTGACAGCCCAGATGAGCAGGGGGCCGAACACGACCATCGCCCCGCCGTAGCCGAGGAGGGAACGGAAGATCGCCGTGCGTTCGCGTTCTGGGCTGGAGGCCATGACGATCGCGCCGTTGATGGACAGGGGGCTGACGTCGACGATCGTGGCCGAGACCCCGACCGCGGCCGCCGCGACGGTGGCACCGACACCCGAGCCCGCCAGGATGGGAATCAGGATCGGCACCACTGCGGCGATGACTCCGGTCGAGGACGCGAAGGCGGACACGACAGCGGCCATGTAGCAGATCAGCAGAATCGCGAGAGGTGGTGCGGCAGCCTGGTCGGCGAGCTCGCCGACCAGGTCCAGCGTGCCGAGATGCTTCAGCAGGCCGATGTAAGTGACGATCCCGCACACCAGCATGACGACCGACCACGGGACGTCGGACAGCGCTTTCTTCTGGTCGGCCGGGCGAAGCAGGCCAAGCAGAACGGCGAGCGAGACGGCGAGCAGCCCGATATCGGTCCGGAAGAACACACCTGCCATGACGAGCAGTGCGATCGCCAACAAGGTGAGGGCAGTCGTAGCGGAAAAACGCGGGCTGGGCTCGCTCGGGCCGCCGGCCTCGTTCTCCGCGTCGGCAGGGTCCCCACCACCGGCAGGTCGCGCCACAGCACCTTGCCCCACGGGAACTCGCAGCGACCTGCGCGCGGCATGGACACCGAACACGACGAGCGCGATGACGACGTTCGTGCAGGCTCCAATGGCGAACATGCCACCACGGTCGATCGGGAGCTGGTTCGAGGCCAAGAGCTCGCCGACGAGAATCCCGTAGACGCTGATCGGCGACAGGGCGCCCGCCGCCCACCCGTGCATCACCATCAGGCCCATCAGCAGGATCGGGATCCGGTTGCGCCGCGCGAAGTCGAGCGCGATCGGGGCGACCATCGGAACTGCGTACAGGGCCCCGATGGCCGAGAAGAGGCCGGCGAGCAGGAACATCATCCACGGGACGACGAGGACTCGGCCTCGCACGAATCGTGTGGTCGCAGAAACCAGCCAGCCGATCGTGCCGTTCGCACTGGCGACGTTGAACAGGAACGTCACGCCTACGAGCACCACGAACAGATTGCCCGGGAACTGAGCGAAGATCGTGTCCGCATCCGTTCCCGAGACCAGCAGGCCCACCACGAACGTCGCTGCCAGCGCGAGCGCCCCGAGGTTGAGCGGCAGGACGGTAGCGAGCACGAACGCGACGAGCAGCAGACCGACGCCTGCCAGATGGATCGCCATGTCACTCGACCTCGTCCGGTGTCGGCTCCGGTGCTGGGGTCCGGTTCAGGAGGGCCAGGGAGCAGACCAGCGACAGCACGACGTAGCCGATCGTCAGCGCCACCACCGAGTTGATCGAGCCCGTCGTGGTGAGCAGGTACTGGCAGAGGAACGGCGCGGTGCCCGCGAAGACCGTGGTCGACATCTGGTAGCAGACCGAGATGCCGGTGTAGCGGGTCCGGGCCGGAAAGGCGTTGGAGAGGATTCCGGCCAGGGTCGCGTAGAACATCGAGTGCGGGAACGTCGCCAGCACCATGCCCACGATGGCCAGTGCGGTAGACCCGGTGCCGATCAGGTAGAACATCAGCGGCATCAGGAAGATCTCCGGCACCAGGATCCAGACGATCGCCTTCCGGGTGTCGAACCTGGTGGCCAGCACTGCGCCGAACGGCTGCGCCAGCACCTGCACGATCAGCGCGATCATGATGACCACCAGGAAGGTGGACCGGGAGAAGCCGATGTCCTCGGTGGCCCAGGAAAGCGCGAAGGTCGTCTTGACGTATGAGGAAGCCATGCCGATCGCGCCGGCCAGGATGCCGAGCACAACGACCTTCGGCGTGGACCGGAGCACTTCGGCCAGGGGCAGCCGCACGACCGAACTGGACCGGCGGAGGCTCTCCATCTCCGGCGACTCCTCCAGCCGGGTGCGGATCACGATGCCGACGATGACCAGCACCGCGGAGAACAGGAACGGGATCCGCCAGCCCCACGCCGTGAACTGCGCCTCGGGAAGCTGGGTGATGACGATGAACGCCAGCGTGCCCAACAGGTTTCCGACTGGCGAGCCCTGTTGGGCGAACGCGCCGAAGAGGATGCTCTTCTTCTTGGGCGCGTGCTCGGTGGCGATCAGCACCGCGCCGCCCCATTCGCCGCCGATCGCGATGCCCTGCAGCATCCGCACGGTGACCAGCAGCAGCGGCGCGGCGACGCCGATCTGGCCGTAGGTCGGCAGCAGGCCGACCAGGGTGGTGGCGATCCCCATCATGGTCAGGGTGATCATCAGCATCTTCTTGCGGCCGAACCGGTCGCCGAAGTGGCCGAAGATGATGCCGCCCAGGGGGCGGGCGATGAATCCGACCCAGATGGTGGCGAAGGCGACCAGCGTGCCGATGGCCGGCGACACCGTCGGGAAGAACAGCGCGCCCAGCACGAGCGCGGATGCGGTGCTGTAGATGTAGAAGTCGAAGATCTCGATGGTGGTGCCGACGAACGCCGCGACTCCGGCCCGGCGGGCCATCCTGGATCGTGCGGCGGAGTCGATCGGAACCGCGGCGCCGAAGGCGTCTCCTGGCTTCCCGGTATCGAGCGAACGTGTGGCCATGCGGACTCCTTCGTCCAGCAGTGAAAAGGAGTGGTGGGTGTGGAAACCGGTTCGAGCCGGTTTCCACACTCACGACGTCAGAGACCGGTGCGGCCTTCGGCCACGGCCCGTTCCAGCAGCGGCGCGGGAGTCCAGAGCTCACCGTGTGCGGCGTGCAGCGCCTTGATCTTGGCCAGGGTGGTGTCCAAACCGATGGTTTGGGCGTGGTGCATCGGGCCGCCGCGCCGTGCCGGGAATCCGTAGCCGTGGACGTAGACGACATCGACGTCCGAGGCGCGCTGCGCGATTCCCTCGTCGACGATCCGTGCGCCCTCGTTGATCAGCGCCAGCACGCAGCGGTCCACGATCTCCTCGGTGGAGATCTCGCGGCGCTGAAGGCCGGCTTCCCTCGCGCACCGCTCGACGACTTCCTCGACTGCCGGGTCCGGGATCGGGGTGCGGTCGCCCGGTTCGTAGCGGTAGAAGCCGGCGTTCGTCTTCTGTCCGAACCGGCCCTGTTCGCAGATTCGGTCGGGCACGGCCGAATAGCGCAGGTGCTCGGGACGGGTCGGCGCGAGGCGCTTGCGGGCTGCCCAGTTGATGTCCAGCCCGGCGAGGTCGGCCATGGCCAAGGGCCCCATGGCCATTCCGAAGTCTTTCATGGCTTGGTCGATTTGCTGCGGCGAGGCGCCTTCTTCGAGCAGGAACCAGGCTTCGCGCCAGTAGCCGGTGAGCATCCGGTTGCCGACGAAACCCTCGCACACCTTGACCAGCACCGGGATCTTCCCGATGTCGGAGGCGATCCGCATGCTGGTGTCGATCACCTCGTCGGCCGTCCGGACTCCGCGGACCACTTCGAGCAGCCGCATCACGTTGGCCGGGCTGAAGAAGTGCAGCCCGATCACGTCCTGCGGCCTACTGGTCGCCGCGGCGATTTCGTCGATGTCCAGCCGGGAGGTGTTGGTCGCCAGGATCGCTCCTGGCTTGCACACCGCGTCCAGTTGCCGGAAAACCGCCTTCTTGACCGGCATGTCTTCGAACACCGCCTCGATCACCAGGTCGGCGTCGGCGATTTCGGACATTTCCAGCGTGGGTTTGATGAGCGCCAGCCGTTGGGTGATCTGCCCGTGGCTGAGCTTGCCTTTGCTCGCGGTGATCTCGTAGTTGCGGCGGATCAGCGCCAGCCCGCGATCCAGCGGCGCTTGCTCGCGTTCGAAGACGGTGACCGGGAATCCGGCGTTGGCGAACGCCATCGCGATTCCGCCGCCCATGGTGCCCGCACCGATCACGGCGACCGACTTGATCGGACGGTTGCCCGACCCGGGTGCCTTGGCTGCCTTGCGTTCGGCGAAGAACAGGTGCCGCAGGGCTTTCGACGTCGGCTCGCCGACCAGCCGCTCGAAGACCGCCCGCTCCTGGTCCAGGCCGTCGGTCAGGGACAGTGCGGTGGCGTGTTCGACGCAGTCGATGGCACCGCGCTGCGCGTCGGCGTTGCGGGCTCGCGGGGAGACGGCCGCGCGGGCTGCGGCGAAGTCGACGTCGGCGGCTGCCGGAGCGGATCGGCCGATCACCGGGTGACTCGGCGCGTCGAGCACCGTGCGGGCGAACTCGACGCCGCCATCCACCGGGTCGCCGTCGAAGGTCGCATCGGCCAGGCCGAGTGTCACCGCCTTGGCCCCGTCCACCGTGCGGGCGTGCTGGATCATGTCCAGCGCGGTGGCGACCCCGACGAGCCGGGGCAACCGCTGGGTGCCACCGCCACCGGGCACCAGGCCGAGGTTGACCTCGGGCAGCCCGAGGGTCGCGTCCGCGGTCACCACGCGGTAGTGGCAGCCCAGCGCCAGCTCCAGTCCGCCGCCCAGCGCGATGCCGTGGATCGCCGCGATGACCGGTTTGGCGGACTCTTCGATCTGGGCGATGACCTGCCGCGACATCGGCTCGGCGGTGGCCGAGGGCGTGTTGAACTGGCGGACGTCGGCGCCACCGGAGAACCCGCGGCCGCGACCGGCGAGCACCACGGCCCGCACGGCCGGATCGGCGACCGCCCGAGCGATCCCCTCGAAGACTCCTTTTCGGACGGTGTCGCCGAGGCCGTTGACCGGCGGGTTGTCGAGCAGGAGGACGGCGACGTCACCGCGCCGCTGGTAGGTGACAGTGGTGGTCATGAGTTCTCCGCAAATCGGGTCAGGTGGTGGCGGGCGCCGCCGAAGGTGCGCTCGATGGCGTAAAGGCGCTTGACGTAGTGGCCGAGCGCGAGCTCATCGGTCATGCCGATGGCTCCGTGCAGCTGGATGCTCTGCTGGCCCAGAAGGCGTCCGGCTTCGGCACAGCCGACCTTGGCTGCGGAGACCATCCGGGCTCGCACCGTCGGGTCGGCGTCGTCGACGTGGCGAGCCGCCAGCCAGGCCAGCGATCGGGCCTGTTCCACCGCCAGCAGCATGTCCACCCACCGGTGCCGGATGACCTGGAAATCCGCGAGCCTGGAGCCGAACTGGCGGCGGTCGCGGATGTGCTGGGTGGTGACGTCCAGGACGGCGGTCATGATCCCGACCGCTTCCGCGCACAGCGCGGCGGTCGCGGCGTCGAGCGCCTCGTCCAGCACCGGGAAAGCGTGATCGGGAGCACCGATCAGGGCCGTTTCCGGCAGGTGGAGGCCGGTGAACCGCAGGTCGGACCCGCGGCGGCCATCGATCGTCGGGTAGTCGCGGACGTCCAACCCGGTCTGGTCGCGGTCGACGAGGAACAGCGAGATGCCGGTCTCGGCCGCCACCTCGCCCGAGGTGCGGGCCGAGACGATGAAGTGGTCGGCCCGGCCGCCGTCGATCACGACGATCTTCTGCCCGGTCAGCGACCAACCGTCGCCGGTGCGCACCGCTCGGGTCTCGACGCTGCGCGGGTTGTGATCCGTCTGGGCCTCGCCGTGGGCGAGAGCGACGACGCGCTCGCCCGCAACCACCTCGGGCAGGATCTCGTCACGGGCGCGCTGCCCTGGTAGGCCGCCGGCGAGCAACCGTGCGCCCAGTACCGCCGTGCTCACGTACGGCTCGTCGACCAGACGGCTGCCGAGTTCCGCCAGGACTACGGCCGTCGTGCTCGCGTCCGCGCCAGAATTCTCGGTGGCGGTCAGGCCCAGCAGGCCCATTTCAGCGAAGGACTTCCAGTGCGCGGGTTCGAGCGTGGTTCGCGGCGGCGGTGGGTACTCGCGGTCCAGGTAGCTGCCGACAGCGTCGGCGAGCGCCCGTTGCTCGTCCTGCAGGTCCACGTGCTGCCAGCGGCCTTCGCGCTGGTCCAGCAGGGTCTTGGCGATGATGTTGCGCTGGATCTCGTTGGTTCCGCCGTAGATGGAGATCTTGCGCAGGTTCAGGTGGAAACCGGCCAGCGGTTCCGCCCAGGCGGGGCCGACTCCGGCGCCGTCCGGCGAGAAAGCGCCGTCCGGGAACGGGATGCCGTGCACCCCGGCCACCTCGACCTGGTGCTCGGTGATCCGCTGCGCCAGGTCCGCGCCGAGAAGCCGCAGTACCGACGCCTCCGTGCCCAGTCCGCCGTCGGCCAGCACCCGTTCGGTCAGGCGCAGGTTGGTCTCTTGCAAGGCGAGCGAGTCGATCTCCAGCCGGGCCAGTTTCGCGGCGAACACCGGGTCCGCGCTCAGCGGCGCCCCGTCGGTCACCCGCTGCGCGGCGATCCGTTGGAGGAACGCGAGTTCTCGCTTGGCCCGGCCGACCCGTGCGGCGCCGAAGCGTTCCTGCGCCAGCAGGTACTTCGCGCAGGTCCAGCCGCCGCCGAGCTCGCCGACGAGGTTTTCGACCGGCACCCGGACGTCGTCGAAGAAGACGTCGTTGATTTCCGTGTCACCGTCGATGGTGCGGATCGGCCGCACCGTGATGCCCGGCGCACTCATATCGACCAGCAGGAACGAGATGCCCTCCTGCGGTTTGCCGCCGCTGTCCGTGCGGGCCAGGCAGAACATCATGTCCGCGTACTGCGCGTAGGTGGTCCACGTCTTCTGCCCGTTGAGAACGAAATGATCGCCGTCGCGATCCGCGCGCAGCTTCAGCGACGCCAGGTCGGAGCCCGAACCCGGTTCCGAATAGCCCTGGCACCACCAGTCCTCGCCGGTCAGGATCCTTCGCAGGTAGCGTTCTCGCTGCTGCGGCGTGCCGTACTCGAGCAGCACCGGGCCGACCATGCGCAGTCCGAAAGGCGGTGTTTCGGGCGCCCCGGCGATGGCGGCCTCCTCGTCGAAGATCTGCCGCTGCGCCGGGGACCAGCCCGCCCCGCCGGATGCCACCGGCCAGTTCGGCGCGGCCCAACCGCGTGCCAGCAGGATTCGTTGCCAGCGGAGGAAGTCCTGCTTCTCCAGGCGCCGGTGCTCGATGACTTTGCGGCGCAGGTCCGCGGGCAGCTCGGCCGCCAGGAAGTCCCGCACCTCGGCCCGGAAGGCCACCAGTTCGGCGTTGTCAGGCATGCCTCTCCTCCAGTTCGAAGCTCAGCGGGGCACCGGTCCGGTCCTGCAGTTGCGCGCGGGTGAGCCCGGGAACCATTTCGCGCACCACGAAACCGTTGTTCGTCACGTCCACAGTGGCCAGATCGGTGTAGACCCGGTCGACCACGCCCGCGCCGGTCAGCGGAAGCGAGCACTGCGCCACCAGGCGTGGCTGTTCGCCCTTGGTGAGGTGTTCCATCACGACGTGCACCCGCTTGGCGCCGACCGCGAGATCCATCGCACCACCGACGGCGTCGGCCCGGCCGGTGTCTCCCAGCGACCAGTTCGCGAGGTCACCGGAGGCCGACACCTGGTACGCCCCGAGGACGCAGTAGTCGAGGTGTCCGCCGCGCATCATGGCGAACGAGTCGGCGTGGTGGAAGAACGAACCGCCCGGCAGCATCCCCACTGGTGCCTTCGCGGCGTTGGTGAGGTCCGGATCCGGCTCCTCGTCGTGCGCCAGGGCGCGCATGCCGAGGATGCCGTTCTCGCTGTGCACGACGACCTCGTCGGCTGGTGTCCAGTGCTCGAGGGCGAGTACCGGCAGGCCGATCCCGAGGTTCACGTACGAGCCCGAGGGGATGTCCCGCGCGACCGCCCGCGCCATCTCCGATCGACTCCGCTTCTCGATCATGCGGTCCTCCCATTCGCGGCGAAAACCCGCTGCACGAAGATGCCCGGGGTTACCACCGATTCCGGGTCCAGCCCGCCGAGCTCGCAGGACCGGTCGGCCTGCACGATCGCCGTGGCGGCGGCCATGCACATCAGCGGCCCGAAATTGCGGCCTGTCTTGCGGTAGGTGAGGTTTCCCCACCTGTCGGCGAGTTCGGCCTTCACCAGCGCGACATCGCCGTGCAGCGGCGCTTCGAAGACGTGGCCGCGGCCATCGATGACCCGGGTTTCCTTGCCGTCGGCCAACGCGGTTCCGTAGCCGGTCGGCGTGAAGAAACCGCCGAGACCCGCACCGGCGGCGCGCAGCCGCTCCGCGAGCGTGCCCTGCGGCACGCATTCGTACTCGATGCGGCCCGCCGCGAACGCCTCTGCGAAGACGTGCGATCCGGTGCCGCTGGGGTAGGACGCGATCAGCTTGCGGACTCGGCCGAGCTTGATCAGCCGGGCCAGCCCGTCCTCCCCGGTGCCGCTGTTGTTGCACACCACGGTGAGCTCGGCGGCGCCGTGCTCGGCCAGCGCCTCCAGCAGTTCGACCGGCTGACCGGCCACACCGAAACCGCTGACCAGGACGGTGGATCCGTCGCCGATGCCGGCCACCGCCTGCTCGATGGACTCGACGTACTTGTCGATCACGACCGCACCTCCGCCGGGTCCGATGTGGACAGGATCGCGGTCGCCTCGCTGGAGAAGACCCCACCGTTGCCGTGCACCAAAGCGGTCCGCACATCCGGTACTTGCCGCGCCCCTGCCGCCCCGCGCAGCTGCTCGACTGCCTCGATGACCAGAAAAATGCTGTACATCCCCGGGTGCGTGAAGGACAGGCCGCCGCCGTTGGTGTTCATCGGCAGGCTGCCGCCGGGCTCGATGCGGCCGTCCGAGACGAACGCGCCGCCCTCCCCCTTCGCGCAGAACCCCAGGTCTTCCAGGAACAGGATCGGCGTGATGGTGAACGCGTCGTAGAGCTCGACGATGTCGATGTCCGCCGGGGTCAGGCCCGCCTGAGCGAAGGCGGCGCGGCCGGAATCGACCGCCGGGGTCACGGTCAGTTCCGGCATGCTGGAGATCTGCCGGTGCCAGTGCGCATGACCGGTGCCGAGCACGTGCACCGGGGCCGGGTGCAGGTCTCGGGCCCGGTCGGCTCGGGTCACCACGAAAGCGCCCGCGCCGTCGGTGACCAGGCAGCAGTCTCGGACGGTCAGCGGCTCCGAGACCATCTTGGCGTTCATCACGTCGTCGACGGTGAGCGGATCGCGTTTGAACGCATCGGGATTCAGCTGCGCCCACTTGCTCGCCGCCACGGCGACCTTCGCGAGTTGTTCGCGCGTCGTGCCGTATTCGTGCATGTGCCGCGCGGCGGCGAGGGCATAGCTGGTCGGCGGGTTGAACGGCTGGTACGGGTGCTCGTACGGCTGCGGGTCCAGCGTCGCGCGCATCTGGTTGACCGCGGTGCTGCTCGGCGCGCTGCGCGGGGTGGCGCCGTAGCAGATCAGCAGGTTGTCGCATTCGCCCGCGGCGATCGCCAGCTGCGCGATCTTCAACGCCGCGATGAACGAGGAACCGCCGAACATCGTGCTGTCGGAGAAGCGCGGCCGGATGCCTAGGTACTCCGACATCCGCATGACCCACCAAGGAGAGGTCAGGCTGGCGGTGATGATGCCGTCGATCTGCTCCATCCGCAGCCCGCTGGCCGCCACCGCCGTCGACGCGGCCTGCGCGATGATGTCCTGCTCGCTGCGGGTACCCGCGTGCCCGAGCCCGGCCATTCCGGTGCCGAGCACGGCGATCGAGGAACTGGCCATCACTGCTCCTCCCTCGGTTCGAAGACCAGCAACGGACCGGCCGCGGCCGCCGTGTCGATCACTGCGAGGACCGGCATCCCGATCCGGACCGCGGCCGGCTCGATGCCCGTCACGTTGGTCATCAGGCGCGGACCTTCGTCGAGATCCACCAGCGCGACGTTGTAGGGCTCGCCGCTCCGGCGGTGCACCGCGGTGGTGGAGTGCACCGTGCCGCGGCCCGACGGCTCGACCCACCGCAGGTTCGCCGAGCCGCAGTGCGGGCAGAGGATGCGCGGGTAGAAATGGTGCCGGCCGCAGTCCTCGCAGCGCGGAATCACGAACTTTCCGGCTTCGATGCTCCGCTGGAAATAGTCATCTACGCCGACGACTGCCGCTTCATTGCGATTCGATTTCATGGCTTCCAATAATCTTCTGATCCCCGGGGTTTTCGCGACATCCGATTCACCGCCGCACACCACCGAACGAGATGAAATCCTATTCGCCACGACCCAGGAAATCGACTTGAAATATTCGAACCCAGGCTTCGTGGATATCGAAGACGCTCACGCGCCAGGCTTGGCCGCCGCCCTGGTGGCCGCCACCCGAGGATCGTTGAGCAGGAAGTCCACGAACGCCTGGGTGAAGCTGGGCAGCGCGGCGTCCACCGAGGTGACCAGGTGCAGCTCTCGGGCCGCCCACGGCTCCAGGATGCGCAGCACCGCCACCTGACCGCCTTCGGCCATCGGCTGGGCCACGCTCAGCGGCACCAGCGACACCCCGACACCTGCTTCCACCAGGTGCAGCACGGCGTTGAAGGAATCGACGTGCAACCGCGAGTTCAGCGTCCGCCGGTCCCGCTTCGCGAGTTCGGCCAGGAACAGGTAGTTGCTGCTGGTCCGGCTCATGCAGATGAAGTCGAACTCCAGCGCCGCGCCGAACCGGATCTCCCGCTGGCGGGCCAGCGGGTGGTCGATCGGCGTGACCACCACCAGCTCGTCCACCGCGTACCGCACCGACCGCACCCGGCTGTCGGCGACTTCCCCGGCAAGCACGCCGACGTCTATCTCACCGGCTGCCACGCCTTCCGCGATCGCGCCGCTCGGCCGCTCCTCCAGGTCCAGGTTGACGTCGGGATGAGCCAGCAGGAACCGGCTGACACTGGGCAGGATGAAGCCGTTGAGGGAACTGCTGTTGGCCCACAGCCGCACACTGCCCTTGAGCCCCTGCGAGAACCGGGACACGTCGCCGTGCATCCGGTCGACACCAGCCAGCAACTCGCGGACGTGCGTCAGCAGCGCCTCACCGGCCGGGGTCAACCGCATCCCGCGCGCCGTCCTGGTGAACAGCGCCGTGCCCATCGCGTGTTCGAGGTTCTTCAGCCGGTAGCTGGCCGAGGACGCCGTGATGAACACCGTCGAGGCACCGGTCGACAGGCTTTCCGCCTCCGCGATGGCGCGGAACAGCCGGAGATCGGTCAGTTCGTACCGCATGCCGCCGCCCAATCCGCCACCTCCACACCGGTCGCGCGCGCGGCCCCTCACCTGCGGTATCGACCCGGCGAAATTACCACGGCCGAAACCCCGGCCGAGGGTCCTACGAGACGGCCGTCACAACGTCGCGCAGCGGCCCGGCCGCGCGCCGTCGGTGACTACGTGGGTGGCTGTGACCATGCTGTCCACCCCGCTCCGCGAGGAGGGCAGCCGATATTTGATCTCGACCGAATTCTGCGCTCGATGCATTCCTCAACCCGCGCAGCCACCAGCCGTCACCGGGAGTGCTTCCGGTTGAGGAATTCGCTCATGAATCGCTGCGGTTCACCGGTGTCGAAGGCCGCCGCGAACTCCGGGATGCTCGCCGCGACCGCCTCGTCGACCGGTTGGTCCTCCCACGAGCGCAGCAACCGCTTCTGCTGGCGCAGCGCGGCCGGACCCAGCCCTGCGAGACGCTTGGCGTTGCGCGCCACCGCCACGTCCAATTCGGACGGATCGCAGACCTCGTGGACCAGGCCCCAGGCGAGCGCGGTGGCGGCGTCGATCTGGTCGCCCGTGAGGGTCAGCCAAGCGGCGCGGCCGTTGCCCACCAGCCGTGGCAGCAGCGCGGCGTGGATCACCGACGGGATGCCGACCGCGACTTCGGGCATGCCGAAATGCGCATCGCTGCCGCTGATTCGTAGATCGCAGGCGGCCGCCACTTCGAGGCCGCCGCCCAGGGTGTAGCCGGCGAGCCGGGCGATCACCGGCGCCGGGAAGTCGCGCACCGCATCGCACATGGCCTTGAGACCGGTGATGAATTCCGCGGCGGTGCGCCGGTTCAGCGTGACCATCTCGCCGATATCGGCGCCGCCGATGAACGCCCGGTCACCGGTGCCACGTAGCACCAGCACCCGGACGTCGTCGCGGGCGGCGAGCTCCTCGATCGCCGCCGTGACGTCCTTGATGACCGCGCTGTTCACGATGTTCAAAGCCTTCGCATTGGTGATCGTGACCGTCGCGATGCCGTCGCCGTCCAGCGTGGCCGTGGTGTGTTCGAAAGACGTGCTTTCCGCCAAAGCTACTCCAAAGGTCGGGGTTCACTGAGTCTTTTTCATCCTGGTCGATCCGCAGCCGCGACGCCGGCAGCCCCGCGGCACGGGGCTGCCGCAAGGCGGCGCAGCCGCCTTAGCCCACCCTCGCAACCGGCACCGCCGCGGGTTCTCAGATGCTTCCTGGCGAGGACGGCCCCTCCGCCGTGTATTGGACATACATCAGGAGGGGCACCCACAGTCCAGGGAGCATCTGAGGTTCCGCCACCCGCACCGCCACCCAAAACGAGGTTGGAAAAGGCTCACTGTCAGTTCTGCCGGTGACCGGCACGCCGCAGCGGGTCCGGCGGCGCTGGTGGGTTGCCCAAGCGCAAAGCCCGCCCTCAGCCGGAGTGGACGACGCCCTTGCGCACCAAAGCCGTGATCTCGTCGCCCGCGAGGCCGAGTCCACTGAGGATCTCCACCGAGTGCTCACCCTTCGCCGGCGGTGGCCGGTGTTCGGCCTTCCGGTCCCCGGCCAGCAGTGGGTTGCGCACCATCGGCACGACGCCCAGCGTGGGATGCTCGGCCTCGATCCGCATACCCCGGTGCACCACCTGGGCATCGCGGAAGACGTCGTCCAGCGTGTTGATCGCACCCCAGGGAACCCCGGCCTCGTCGAGCACGCGGGACCACTCCTGGCGGCTCCGCGACGCCATCGCGGCGGCCACGACCGGACGCAGCTCGGAGAGGTTTTCGATGCGGGCGGCATTCGTCGCGTACCGCTCGTTGGCCGCGAGCTCGTCCAGTCCGGCAGCGGCGCAGAACCGCTGGAACTGCGCGTCGTTGCCGATCGCGAGGATCAGGTGACCATCGGCGCAGGAGAACACGTCATACGGCGCGCAGTTGGGGTGGGCGTTTCCGATGCGCTGCGGAATCTTGTCCGACACCAGGTAGTTCGACGCCTGGTTCGCGTTCATCGCCACCGCGACGTCGAGCAGCGCGATGTCGATCGACTGCCCCACCCCGGTCGTCGCGCGCTGCACGAGAGCGGCCAGGATCGCGCTGGTCGCGTACATGCCGGACATCAGGTCGACCACCGCCACCCCGGTTCGGCACGGCCCGGCTCCCGGCGTGCCGTCGGCCGGTCCGGTGTAGCTCATCAACCCGCCCATGCCCTGGAAAACGTAGTCGTAGCCGGGCTTTCCGGCCATCGGACCGCTGACACCGAAGCCGGTGATGGCCAGGTGGATCAGCTTCGGGTTGTTCTCCCGCAGCGCGGCGTATCCGAGGCCGTAGCGGTCGAGGGTCCCGGGCTTGTAGTTCTCGACCACGACGTCGGCCTCGGCGGCCAACTCGCGGACGACCGCCGCACCATCCGGGTCGGCGAAGTTGATCGCGATCGACCGCTTACCCCGGTTGCAGCAGATGTAGTAGCCGGAGAACCCGTCCGCCGCCGTGGTGTCCGACAGGTACGGCGGCCCCCAACCCCGGGTGTCGTCGCCGCCGTCCGGATTTTCGATCTTGATCACTTCGGCGCCGAGATCGGCCAGGTTCTGGGTGCACCACGGGCCGGCCAGGATCCTGGACAGATCCAGCACCTTGATTCCCGCGAGAGATTCTCTCAACATGCCCGCTCCATCAATGCTCGCACGAACATGACCCTAGTTCGCCCATTCCGCGAGAACCATTGGAAAATATCGAACCCGCTATCCGCATTTTTCGAAGACACCGGAATCAATCGCGGAAACGATCCGAGACCGTCCCGACGGTGGAATCCGGATTCCCGGCGCGCTCAGCAGTCTTCGGCACTGCGGATTCCGCGAAGGCGGGCACTGTTGGCGATCCGAACACCGAGCTGACAGTCATCGTCGAAGAGTCCAGCAGCGGTCGCCTTACGACTCAATCATCAGGCGTCGGCAGCACACGCTCAGCAACGTCCAGCACAGCCTGCAGAACTGCGGAGTCGTCCCCGTGCCGCCACACGAGGGAAACCGGGAGGATCGGAGCCGACCCGCTGAGCGGCACGAACACGACGTGATCGAGACGGATGCTGCGTGCCGCTTCGACGACGAGCGCGATGCCGACGCCCGCGCCGACCATGGCCAGCAGGCTGAAGGAGTCCGGGGTTTCCTGCACGACGGCCGGCATGAAGCCCGCCTCAAGACAGGACCTGACGAACAGCTCGCGCACCTCGGAGCCACGCGCGGCCGGAAACGCGACGAACCGCTCGTCCGCAAGGTCTGCCAGGGAGACCTCCGATCGATCGGCAAGCGGGTGCACATCCGCGACGGCGACCATCAGCCGGTCCCGCCGCACCAGACGCGTGGCCAGTCCGCGAGGTTTCGACACCGTGGCGAACCCGAGATCGAGGGTTCCCTCGGCGATGCGACCTACGGTCTCGCCGGAGTACTGGGGCCCGTGCAGGGCCATTTCGATGCCCGGCAGCTCCGCAGCGACGGCGCGGGTCAGCAGCGGAAGGGTGACTGCGCTGCTCGCGCCGGCGAAACCCAGGGAGACCCTGCCGACTTCGCCTCGGCCGGCAGCCCAGGCCGCTCGCCGGGCCACGGACGCGGCGGCCAGGACATCACGGGCCGCTCCGAGGAAGGTCCTTCCAGCCGCAGTGAGCTGCACGGAACGCGTGCTTCGCTCGAACAGCGCCACGCCGAGATCCCGTTCGAGCAGCCGGATCTGCTGGCTGAGCGGCGGCTGCGACATGTGCAGGCGCGCAGCAGCACGACCAAAGTGGAGTTCCTCGGCGACGGCGACGAACCCGGCGAGATGTCTCAGCTCCATTGCCGCACCTCTGATCTTGATCCCAGCGTCGATTATCTCTGATTACATATTACTGACCTCGTCATTCGTCTAGAACACGACGTAATCGGGATGCCAACCTGATCCCGGCCACCGCCGGTCCGGTCCGCGCATGGAGACGAGCCGGACCTGCCGTCCAGGAGGAATCGACGGTGGCCGTCCGTCGAGCGCCTGTTGCCCGGCGCACTACTCAGGCCAAATGCGACCGCGTCATGAGTAGTTCACCCCGTACCCGGCGCGGGTGTCGGGCGTCACAGTGGATAGCGCGCCCGACACAGGTCGCCAGACATCCGCCGACGAATCGGGGTGTGACCATGTCCCAGCTCATCCAGCATTCTCACGATGCGTCACTGGCTTCCTGCCTCTTGGACGAACTCGATCGCCGCGTCAAACTCGCCGAGCTCTGCATGAACCACGCGCTCGAACAGCAGTGCTGGGACCTCGTACAGCGGTACCGCCGTGAAGTGCTCGTCGTCCGGGCGGAGATCCGTCGGCGCCTGAACTCCCTCGAGGACGTCCCCGGCCACGTCGGAACGCGCCTGGCCGAGTGGACCGACCGCGCGGTCGGCTCCTGGTGAAGTCCGCCAGGTCGGAGAGGGCACTCGACCCCTTCGCGGCACCTGCGCCGCGAAGGGGTCTTCGCACTCACGCTCCTGCCTTCTTCTCCGCTGCCTCCCTGGGCGCGAAGAGGCTGCGGCGGAAGGTTTCCGGGGCGGCGAACATCGAGGCTGCCGCGATGAGCGCCCCGGCGGCGACCAGCGCCGCCACGCTCCACGAAGCTCCGTCGGACCACAGGATCAGCGAAGTCGCCAGCAGCGGGGTGAAGCCACCCAGCAGCACGCTGCCCATCTGGTAGCCGATGGACACACCGCTGTACCGCACGCGCGGTTCGAACAGCTCGGCGTAGAACGCCGCGATGGGCGCGAAAACCGCTCCGTGCGGCACCGCGAGCGCAATGGCCAAGGCCAGCGCGATGAGCGCCGGGGACTTGCTGTCGACCAGCCAGAAGAACGGCCAGGCGTAGGCGGCCATGAACAGCGCACCTCCGATGAACACCGGTCGGCGGCCGATGCGATCCGACAGCGCACCCCACAGCGGCAGCGCGGCGATGTTCAACGCGGCCGCGAGCATCACCCCGGTCAGCCCGGCCTGGCGCGGCAGTTCGAGCTGCTGGGTGATGTAGGTGAGGATGAAAACGGTGAACACGTAGTAGTTCCCGCCTTCGGCGAAGCGGACCCCGATCGCGATCAGGATCTGCTTAGGGTGGGTGCGCAGCACCTCGACCAGCGGGCTGCGCGACGGTCCGCCGGATTCGGTGGCCGCCACGAACGACTCTGACTCGGTGATCCGGAACCGGATGTACAGGCCGACCAGCGCCAGCACGATGCTCACCAGGAACGGGATCCGCCATCCCCAGCTGATCAGCTGCGGTTCCGGCAGCAGTGAGACGAGGCTGAACACCCCGGTGCCCAGCAGCAGTCCGGCCGACACACCGGTTTGCGGCCACGCGCCGTAGCCGCCGCGCTTGCCGTCCGGTGCGTGTTCGACGGCCATCAGCACCGCCCCGCCCCATTCGCCGCCGACCGCGAAGCCCTGGACCAAGCGCAGCAGCACCAGCAGCGCGGGGGCGGCGATGCCGATCTGCTGGTAGGTGGGCAGCAGGCCGATGAGCGTGGTTGCGCCGCCCATCAGCGTCAGGGTCATCACCAGGGTCGCCTTGCGGCCGAGCCGGTCACCGTAGTGGCCGGCCACGAATCCGCCGAGCGGGCGGGCGATGAATCCCGCCGCGAAGGTCCCGAACGCGGCCAGCGTGCCCGCGGCCGGACTGATGTTGGTCAACTTGACCTGGCTCTGAAGGACCGGGCTTGGAGGTAGCGTCCAACTGGTTGTTGAGTGGGCTCCTCCGTCCAGCCAACCCCTATGGGGTGGCAGAGGCGCGTGACTCACGCCCCGCGTTCCACACAGCTTCGCCCTTGCGGGCGATGTTGTGGGAAGCGTTCCGGTCTGCGTGGGCAACGACCCAGCAGTTCCGGCAGGTGAACAGGACCTGGCTTACCCGGTTCTTCTTCTCGATGTGGCCGCACTCGCAACACTGTTGCGAGGTGTAGGCCGAATCGACGAAGACCACGGGCACACCAGCCCGCTTGGCCTTGTAGACGATGAAGGCTCCGAGCTGAGCGAAGGCCCAGGAGTGGAGTGTGGCCCGTTGGGGCTTGCGGAGCCGTACCCTCTGCCGGATCCCCTTGAGTTCTTCCAAGGAGATCCCGGACGAGGTGCGTTCAGCCTCGGTCACAATCGTCTTGGCGATGATGTGGTTCTGGTTGGCAGCGTGGCGTTTTTCGCGCCGGTTGCGTTTCTTGAGTAGACGTTTTGCGGACCTGGTGCCCTTGGCCTGGAGTTTGCGGCGAAGGTCGGCCTGACGCTTGCGATGCCGGTTCAGTCCGCGCCCGGAAGCACAGTAGCCCGTGGACGTGGTAGCGATGTTGACAATTCCCAGATCCACACCGATGAACCGATCGGGGTCGATCATGTCGGCTTCGGGAACATCGCACGTGGCGATCAGGTAGTACGTACCATCGCGCTCGATCAGATCCGACTCGCCTTGGCGGTGCTCCCGCAGCGTCTTCAGCGCACCTGCCGAGCAGGCAAACGGAATGTTCTTGACCCGGCCGCCCGTAGTCCACAGGCTCACCGTCTTCGCGTCATACTGCCAGGACAGGCAACGGTCGTCATAGGGCTGGGCCGCATCCGGGCGAAAACCGATCGGCTTGCCCTCAGCCCTGCGGCGGCGCTTCGATCCCGGCCCGCCGAGATGCCCGGCACGAATGTTTGCCTTCAGCGTGGTGTAGGCGTCGCGGACCTTCTTGATGGTGTGCTGGGCGGCCTGCGCTCCCAGGCCCCGTTCCTTCAGCTCGGCGTAGGTGTACTTGCGCAGCTCGAACTCGCGTGGGAGACCACGCTCGAACGCCACGGCCGATACCCAGTTCGCCGCCTCGTTGATCGCGCGCAGAGTGCACCCAAGCACGGGTGCCTGCATGGCATCCGGCATGAGTTTGACCTCCACAACGATCTTCACAAGCAAATTCATATCATTGATCTACGTCACCGCAATGAGAGCCCAACCCAGACGTGCGCAGGGTATTGAACCGTCCCGGGTCCTGCAGGGCAGCGACAAGGTCGCTCCGGAAACCCGGGAACGCGTCCTGACCGCGATGAAAGAAGCCGGCTACCGGCCCCACGCCGCGGCGCGGACCATGCGAACCCGGCGCACCTCGACCGTCGGCGTGGTGGTCGCCGACATCACCAACCCCTTCTACCCGCAGCTGCTGGAAGCGGTCGGCCAAGCGCTGGACGCGGCCGGCCAGCGGATGGTGCTGTGGAACGCACCCGACCCCGGCGGGACGAGCGCCCTGCGAGCGCTGGACGAAGGCACCGTCGACGGCCTGATCTTCACCACCGTCACCGAAGGATCCGAGCAGCTCGCCGACGCGCTCCGGCGGGGCGATCCGATCGTGCTGCTGCACCGCGGGCTGGATTCGTTGGACTGCGACCAGGTCACCACCGACAACCTCGCCGGCGGCCGAGCGGTCGCCGACTACCTGGTCGCCACCGGACACACCCGGATCGGCTTCCTGCGCGGGCCGGAGCTGCCGAGCACGTCCCGGCACCAGGAGCGCGGATTCCGCGACCGCCTGGCCGAACTCGGCCGGCCGCTGGCCGCGGAACTCACCGCACAGGGCGGATTCGCCCACGACGTCGCCAGGTCGGCGATGCGCGAACTGCTCTCCCAGGAGAACCCGCCCACCGCGGTCTTCTGCGCCAACGACCTGACCGCGCTCGGCGCGGTCGACGGCGCCGTGTCCCTGAACCGACGCGTCCCCGAGGACGTGTGGGTGATCGGATACGACGACATCGCGATGACGTCGTGGGATTCCTACGACATCACCACGGTCCGCCAGCCCATCGCGGAAATGGCCCGCACTGCCGTGCGCCTCCTGCTGGAACGCCTCGACGACCGCTCCCTGCCACCCCGCAAGCAGGAGTTCCCCAGCGAACTCGTCATCCGCGGCTCAACGGCGATGACGCCCTCCTGACCGGCTCAGCGGCCGCCATCCGCGGAGACAACCGTCGACGCGGCGGGGAATGCCGAGCGGGTTGTCCTCGCGCAGCATGGTGGGTGGGCTCGCCATCGCCACCCAGGACTGCACTCTCGTGCGAGGTGGATCAGCTTTCCGTCGCCCAGCGGCCGGTTGCGTTTTCCAGCAGAGTGGACAGTTCTCCCCGCCTCTTCAAGATTCCGTCCGGGTCGCCGGCGAGGACCACCGCGGCGACCACGTGTCCGGCTCGGTCTCGAACCGGGCAGCCCACCGCGCTGGTGTCGCCGAACGGGCTCCGCACGTTCACCACCCCGGCCTCGCGGATGGTGCCGATCTCCGCGAGGAAGCTCTGCACCTCGTTCTGATCAGGGTGTGCCACCAGCAGTTCGTTTGGCTCGTCCTCTTCCAGGAACGCCGGCATCGCCTTGCCCGCGGCCGTGGTCAGCAGTGGCCGCCGACGCGAGAATGTGCCGCGCGGCCCGCACATTCGCGATCACCGGCCACAGTGGAGAAAAGCCGGCGGGGCCCGCACCTCCCCGGTGCGGGCCCTGCCGGCTTCTAGCTGTCTCGGTCCTAGGTCACTTCACGCCGATGGCTTCCGCCAAGGCGATGATGCCCTCGGCCGTCTTCGCGTGTGCGAGGTCGATGTGCTGGCCCTCGAAGTCGACGGCCGCGCTGCCCTGCGCCTCCGCCGCGCGGTACGCCTCGAGCATCCGGCGGTGGAAGTCGACCGTCTCGGCGGACGGCGTGAAGACCTCGTTCGCCACGGCCACGTGCGACGGGTGGATGCAGACCAGGCCGCGGTAGCCGAGCTTGCGCGCGTCCTCGGCGAAGCGGCGGCAGCCGTCGAGGTCCTTGAGGTCCTGCCAGACACCGGAAACCGGGTGGTGCAGGCCCGCGGCGCGGGCCGCGAGGATGATGCGGCTGCGCAGGTAAAGCGTTTCCAGGCCCTCGGCGGTGAACTCGAAGCCGAGCTCGCGGCCGACGTCGGCGCTGGGGCCGGTGGCGCCCAGCAGGCTGGAAACTCGCGGGCTCGCCGCGGCGATCTCCTCGCAGTGCGCCATGGAAACCGCGGTCTCGAAGCTGACGATCAGCCCGATCGACCCGGCTTCGAGGCCCTCGCGCTCCTCGATGTGCGAGACCACGGCGTCGATCTGGACGATCTCCTGAGCGGTGAAGACCTTCGGCAGGAACAGGCCGGCGAGGCCGGGCACCAGGACTTCCTCGACGTCGGCGCCGAACAGGCCGCTGCCGAAGCTGTTCGGGCGGACCCAGACGTCGGCCCGCGTCTCCTGTTCGGCGAGACGCCCGATGGTCTCGCGCACGGTCTTGCGCGCCTCCGCCTTGTCCGCGGCGGGAACGGAGTCCTCCAGGTCGAGGATCACCGCGTCGCTGCCGGCCGCCACGGCCTTCTCCGCCCACGTCGGCTTGTGCCCGGGAACGAACAGCATTGATCGGTACGGCTTCAAGGGACACTCTCCTCGTTCGGGTCTCTGCGGCATCACCGATGCGCGGCCACTGCGGGTTCCGCGACCGCTTCCCACACTACCATCAACATATAATATTTTGTTCAGATGCAGAAGGACGCCACCTCCCGCGCCGCACCCGACCGGAAGGTCAGGCCCCGTCTCGAAGCAGCGTGTCGCCCTCGCCGCGTTTGATGGCGGAGAGGAGGAGTTGGGCGACGTCGACGACCTCGACGGATTCGGAGGCGACCTTTTCGCTTTGGCGGGCGGTGAGGCCGTCGGAGAGCATGA
>NZ_JBFAKG010000080.1:0-47821 GCF_040655595.1 Saccharopolyspora sp. NPDC050389 | reverse complement strand
GGTCGTCCAGCGACAGACCCCACCGACGACCGGCACCGGTCTGCTCAGCGCCACGACCTCGCACGATTCTCACCAGCTTGCCGAACTGCCGCACCCGACAGCCCCGTGAACGTCGGTATCCACCCCGGCTGCTCAACCCCGATCACCTGCACCAGCACATGATCCACTACCGCCCAGACCCGCGATTACGGGACAACCTTTAGGGCTGTTTTGCAGCTCGTTGCCTAGCGTTTCTTCGGAGCCTCCCCGGCCACCTCCTTGTCGCCGTCACGGTGATTTCGGGCGGCGCCGTGCCGGATGAGGGCGTCACACTGGACCACGAGCCCGCCGCTGACCCTCGGGCTGCAGGGCACGGGCCAGCAGTGTGGTGGCCGCCGCTGGCCGGATCACCGGTTTCGGCGAGTGTGCTCACGCGAAGAAGGTAGGTCCGGCTGACCGCGTCGGTCATTCCGAGTTCGGCCTGAACACGCATCACGTCCCGGCAGGTGTCTTCGTGTTCCGGGCTGACGAGTCGGGCGTGCTCGAGGAGATGGAGCCGACGGTGTGGGTCCCCGATCCGGCAGGGAGCGACGAGACCGCGAGCGTCGAACGCCGGGTCAGCTCGACTGTCGCCGAGCCTCGATCATCCCGAGGCAATAGGTTTTCCATCGCTCTTGGTCCACAAGCTGGAGCCGTTCGGTGGCACCGGCAGCTCGCCGCTCGCAGTGAGTGGCAGATCCGGAACGAGGCTTACGACTTTCCTATGAACGTCTACTGTAGATGCCGGGGTAGTTCAACTCAGCGCAACAACAAAATCTTTCAGTCTACGCCGCCCCGCCGATGAGCCAGGTGAAGCGGGAGGGCATCTTTGTCCGGCCGCCGCGACCGCGTGCGGCACTGGCCCCACGTCGAAGGTCAACACTTGGTCGTCAATATCGCGGCCAATGTGGACAGATCGAATCGCAGTCGGCTGGACACTCTAGGAACTGCTGTCCTGCTGGCCAGTACGAACTCCTTGATTCGAAAAGCACCATCGGGACACGATTTGACGCGATGTGCACTGGCGTCACTGCTGGTTGCCACGCTCCCGGTCGCCCTGGGCGTGAACAGCGGAGAGGGAGTGGTCAGCACCGTCCCGCAGCGCCTGGGCGTTGCGGCGCTGGAGGCTGCGGCGTACGAGCGGCCAGAAGACGGCAAGCACAGCCACCGAAATGAGGCTCGTCCAGACCTGGGTGCGCCCATCGTCGTCGGCGAGCAGCATCACCACGACGATGCCCACTACCCCGCCGACCGTGAGGATGCCCAGCCACGGGTGCAGCCACATCTTGAGCTTCAGGGCAGCGCGTTCCTTGGGCGTCATCTTCTGCCGCATCCGCATCTGGGTGGCCGCGATGAATGCGTACACGAACAACGCCACCAGCCCCGCAGAGTTCATGATGAAGTCGAAGATGCCTGAATCCGGGGCGACGAAGTTAACGATGACTGCCACGTAGCCGCCGAGGGTCGACGCCAGCACCGCGAAGGTCGGGACACCGGACCTCGACTGCTTGGCCACGATGCGCGGGGCGAGGCCCTGCGTGCCGAGCGCCGAGAACATGCGGGCGGCCGAATACAGCCCCGAGTTGAGGACGGAGCAGGCCGCGGTGAGAACGACCGCGCTCATCACCAGGCCAGCTCCGGGGAGGCCGAAGAGACCGAAGATCCGGGCGAACGGCGCTTCTTCCTCCGGATCCGGGAGCTCGCTCCACGGGACGATCGTCACGATGAGCAGCACGCCGCCGACGTAGAAGAGCAGGATGCGCCAGATGACAGTGCTCACCGCTTGCCGGATGCCCTTGGCCGGGTTTTCGGACTCTGCCGCCGCCATCACGGCAATCTCGGTGCCGAAGTACGAGAAGATCACGATCGCGACGCCACTGATCACGGGCCACCAGCCATTGGGGGTGAAACCGCCGTGCGTCCAGATGTTCGGGATCGAGAAGGCGGAATTCGGCCAGAGCCCGAGAGCGAACAGAGTGCCGACCGCGACGAACACGAGGATCGCGCAGACTTTCACGCTCGCGAGCCAATACTCGACCTCGCCGAAGGAGCGGGCCGACACGAGGTTCGACGCCGTGAAGAAAAGCAGTAGCACCACGGAGAAGAGCCACTGCGGGACAGCAGGGAACCAACCGCCGAGGATGGACCCGCCGACGACCGCCTCGAACGCGATGACACCGACCCAGAAGTACCAGTAGAGCCAGCCGACGAAGTAGCCGGCCCACTCCCCCAGACCGACGCGGGCGTACTCCATGAACGAACCGATGGCGGGACGTGCAGCTGCCATCTCGCCGAGCATCCTCATCGCGAGGAAGACAAGCAGGCCACCGATCAGGTAGGACACCACCGCGGCCGGGCCGACAGCACGGACGACGTTGCCCGAGCCGACGAAAAGGCTCGCACCAATAATGCCGCCCAGAGTGATCATCGTGATGTGGCGCGACCGGAGCTTCTTGTATTCAGAGCGGGCCTTCGAGGTCTCCACGGAGGTCTCGGGAGACACCGGACTGTGCCCGGCATCCGGGGTGCGCTCATTCATTGACGGATCTTCCTCTCGATGTGTGCTTGTGGTGTCCCTCATGGACTCAAAAGACGCGTGCCGGAGCGCCCTTCGCGGGCTGTGTTCGGATTAGCTCCTGGCCTCTGCGCGGAACGATGGCGGCTGCGGCCTGCGAGACCCGCGCCGTGCGCTTCGGGAGCCAAACCACCAGTTCAGCCAGCCGATCGCCAGTCCGGCCCCGCGGCCGAGGGCTCGTTCGGCGTGGCTGGAGAACGAACCGGACTCCGGCAGGCCGTGGCTGTACGCCCCGGACGGGCGCTACCAGCACACCCCGAGTAGTCGCCGCTGTCGTGCATCCGCCGCAGCTCGGCCTACTGCTTCGGTGAGAGCTTGGGCTGGAGATCCTCGCTCCTGGCTGTACTGGTCACGACGTCGTCTTCTCCTCGTCGGCCAGTGCGGCGTCGAGCGTCTCGAGAATGAGCGCGCATTGTGTATCGGTGACGGGCAGCGGAGGGCGGATCTTGAGTGACGCGGCGTCGGGGCCCGAGGCACTGATGAGGACCCCTGCGCGTCGCATGCTGTTGACGACACGTGATGCCAAGGCAGGATCAGGTCGATCTTCAGTACCAAGATCCAAGGCGCCGAAGAGGCCCGCGCCGCGTGCGTGGAAGGCGTGGTCGTGGCGGTCGACGAGCGCGTTGAGCCCTGTCAGTAGTTGATCGCCTACGACAGCTGCATGCTCGACGAGTCCGTCCTTCTCGATGACGTCGAGAACTGCCGTCGCGGCCGCGATGCAGACTGGATTGCCGCCGAAGGTGTTGAAGTAGCGCACCTCCGCGCCGAAACCGGCTTGGACGTCCAGAGAGCCGACGACCGCCGCGATGGGAAGGCCGTTTCCCATCGGTTTCCCCAGGACCACGAGGTCAGGGGTGATGCCGTGGCGCTGGAAGCCCCACCAGTTTCCGGTCCTCCCGAACCCCGGCTGCACCTCGTCGGCGATCCATAGCGCGTCGACATCCCGGATGATGGCCGCGGCTGGTTGCAGGAACCCGGCTGGGGAGGCCTGCACCCCGTCACTGGAGAAGATCGAATCAAGCACGAGCGCGGCGACCCCGGCGCCGCGCTCGTTCAACTCATCGATGGCGGAACGGATCGATGATGCAAGGCGGTCGGCGATGTCTGCCGCGGGTGTGCGGGCGGTGTCGATCGAGGGAATCGTGACGACATCCGCGCCGAGCGGGTTGTTGGGTCCCAGAGAAGGAGACATCCCTGCCGCAGTCACAGTGGTGCCGTGATAAGCGTGCTCGGAGATGATGAGCCCGCGCTTGCCGGTGCGGTGCCGGGCGATGCGCACGGCGAGGTCGATGGCTTCGCTGCCAGTGCAGGTGTAGGTGATCCGTTCGAGCGGTGCCGGGAACTTCGCCAGCAACCGTTCGGAGTATTCGAGGATTGGTTCGGTCAGGTACCGCGTGTGCGTGTTGAGCGTCCGCAATTGCCTGTCCACAGCGGATGCGACCGCGGGATGGCTGTGTCCGATTGCGGGCACATTGTTGTACGCATCAAGGTATGTGCGGCCGTCCATGCCCGTCAACACCAGCCCGGAGGCGGAGGCGACAGCGATGGGCTCGTCGTAGAAGAGTCGGTAGGACGGACCGAGACTCCGGTCCCGTCGGCGGATCAGGTCGGCTGTGGTGGGATCAAGCGCGACGCTGCGGGCGGGGTCGTAGCCGTTCGCCATGTGGACGCCGGACCCGGCTGTCTGCTGCACGAGTTCGCTTCCTCTCTAGAGGGCGCCGAAGGTTGCACTGCCGCCGAGCATGGTGGCAACGACCTTGGTCGCTTCGACTTCTTCCGGGCTTGCCTGGAGCGGCGAACGATCCACGACGACAAGGTCCGCGAGTTTTCCGGCTGCGAGCGCGCCGGTGTCACGACTTCCCGTGGCCGCCGCGGCGTCACGCGTGTAGCAGGCGAGTGCTTCATCGCCGGACAGCCGCTCCCGCGGAGTGAAGTCCTGGCCCGATGCGGTCTTGCGCTCCATCAGAGTCCGCATGGCCGAGAACGGGTTCCCGTCGATGCAGGGGCGGTCCGAGCTTCCTGCGACGAGCACTCCCGCCTCGCGGAGGCTGCGCGCACGGTAGATGCCTGCCGCGCGATCTGCGCCCATCGAGCGCAGGAACTCATCGCCGAACCGGTGCACGAACATGGCTTGCGGGGTGACCGCGATACCCAGCTTGGCCAGCCTCGGTACCTGGTCGTCGCGCAGGTAGCTTGCGTGTTCGATCCGGTGAGGTGCGCTCGGCCGGCCGTACCGCTCGCTCGCTTCCTCAATGGCGTCCATGGCAAGGTCGATCGCGGCATCTCCGATGGCGTGCGCTGCGATCGACCACCCGCTGGCCGCGGCGGCCACCATCCGTCCCCGGATCTCGTCCGGATCGCCTTGCAGGAATCCCGTGTTGTGGGGTTCTCCGCAGTAGTGGTGTGTCATGGCCGCGGTGCGGCCGGTGAGCGAACCATCGACGAAGAGCTTCAGCGGCCCGATTCGAAGGTACTCGTCTCCCAGTCCTGTCTTCAGCCCGAGGGAGAGTCCGAGGGAACCCGGCCGGGCTGGGTCGCCGTGCTGAGGTTCGAGCGTGTCGAGCGTGGGCATGACCTGCGCTCGTGCACGCAGCACTCCTGATGCGCGCGCGATCTGGTAGGCGCCGAGTTCCGCTGGGCTGTTGCCGATCCAGCCAGAGCCGATGCCGGCTTCGGTGAAGGAGGTGATGCCCTCCGAGGCGTAGATACGTGTAGCGATGTCGAGGGCGTGCACGATGTCCGTGCTCGACATGGGCTTGAGCAGATCGAGGATCAGCGCTTGTGCTGTCTCTTCCAGGCGCCCGGTCGGTGCTCCGTCGGCGTCCCGTTCGATGCGGCCACCATCGGGATCCGGAAGATCTACGGCGCCGGCGCGGACCAGTGCCTCGGTATTGGCGATGAGCGCGTGTCCTGACGACTGCCTGATCACGGTGGGGCGGCCGGCGGTGGCGGCGTCGAGAGCCGCCAGGTCGGGGTAGTGTCCGCCGACCCGGTGCTGGTTGTAGCCCGCCGCTTGCACCCACTCTCCCGCGGGCGTGGCCGCTGCCCGCTCAGCGAGCAGATCGAGTGCCTCCTCGACGGTCTCAATGTCCGTGAGGTCGAGGTCGATCCGGGTGCGTCCGAACCAGGTCGTGTGGCAATGAGCGTCGATGAGCCCCGGGATGACGACGTGATCGCCGGCGTCGATCTTGTTGGCGGTGTCGAGCCCGTCGAGCTCGGCGTCGAAACCGACGACGCGGCCGTGATGGATGCCGACCACCTTTGCGTGCGGTCGTCGTGGATCCATCGTGATGATGTCCGCGGCGGACAGGATGGTGTCGATCCTCATGACTGCACACGCGCCCTGGACACGACGTCGTCGACAACGCGCCACCTGCCGCCGAAGAGACCTCCGACGGCGGTGATCAGCGATATGGCGACGAGAAGCAGCGCGACAATCCACGAACCGTTGCCGCTGACACCCAGGAGCGCGGTCGCGATGAACGGGACGAAGCCACCGATCGCGCCCGCGAGGTTGAAGCTCAGCGCGACACCGGAGTAGCGCTGCTCGGGCGGGAAGAGCTCGCTGAGGAGAGTGCCGGCTGCGGCATACACGATGTCCATGGCCATCGTGCCGATCGAAATGGCGACGGCGATGAGGACGGGGTCACCGGAGTCGACGAGCCAGAAGACAGGGAACGCGACCACAGCGGTGACGATGCCGCCGATCACGCTCATGCGGCCCGCGCCGAAACGCTCGGTGAGCCTGCCGCAGATCAACAGCGCGACGATCTGGAACAGCGCGGCGACGAGCGTGGCGTTGACGAGCCATTCACGGGGAAGCCCGAGAGTGGTGGTCCCGTAACCGACCATGAAGGTCGTCATCACGTAGAAACCCGCAACGCCGAGGAGGCTGGCGGCGACACCGGCAAGCAACCGCATTGGGGAGCGCCGGAAAACCAGCAGTGCCGGGACCTTCGGCAGCTGCTCTTCACGGGCGGCGAGCTCGAGGAAGACAGGAGACTCCTCCATCCGAGCCCGCATCCACAGCGCGACGAGCAGGAGCGGAAACGCCGCAAGAAAGGGAAGCCGCCAGCCCCACGAGTCAAACGACTCCGCTGGCAGCAGAAGGACCAGCGCGATCGCGCCCGAGGAAAGCAGCGTCCCGACAGGGGAACCGATCTGCGGCAGCGCAGCGAACCGACCGCGACAATCGATCGGTGCGTGCTCGACGGCCATCGTGACGGCGCCACCCCATTCCCCGCCCACCGCGAAGCCCTGCAGGAGTCGCAGCACTGCGAGTGCGATCGGGGCTGCGATCCCGATCGAGGCATAGGCGGGAAGAAGTCCGATGAGACCTGTGGCGATACCGATCATCGTGACGGTCATGATCAGCGCTGGCCGGCGGCCGATCCGATCCCCGACCGCGCCGAAGATCACCGCGCCGACAGGCCGGGCGACGAACCCCACTCCGAACGTGGCGAACGCGGCCAGCAAAGCAGCGGTCGGGTCGAGGGTTGTGAAGTACAGCCTGTTGAAGACAAGTGCGGCCGCGGTACCGAAGAGGAAGTAGTCGTACCACTCCAGCGCGGTTCCCACGAAGGCCGCGACCGCGATGCGCCGCGCGTCGGTCTCGGAAACATGGACAGACGTCGTCGTCATTGCCATAAGCGCAACCCTTCATTGATGACCAATATGAGGACATTTGCACAGCATGGACGTGGCGTCAACTAGCGGAAGATGCGAGCTCTAGCTGCATCCGAGCACTACTCGACCGTTTCATGGCTGCTGCTTGCTTCGGGCAGATTGATCGCCAATAATGACTGCATGCAGTCTTTCAGTGAGTTGGCGACGACGTGACGGCGCCACTGGCCCCACGCCTCGATACTCGGCAGATCGCGACGCTGGCCCGTGACATGTATGCGCTGGATGTCGTCGACGTGCGCCCTTTGGGCGGTGAGACCGCTTCCAACGCACAGCTGCTGCTGAGGGACGGATCGCCTCGCATGTTCAAGGCAGTCGAGGCGAGAGACCTGGTGCACGCGTCCCACCTGCACGAGACGATGTCGTGGCGAGCCTCCCTTGCTCGCCGCGCTGCCGCCGAGGGCATCCCCGCCGCCACGGCGCATCCCGGCCCGGATGGCGCGGAGATTTCGCGAGTGGACGACGACGGGCGCCGACTTCTGGTCTCGGTTTCCAGCTGGATGCCAGGCGTGCCCCTCGCCTCGGCCGAACTCGCACCTTCCGCCGCGACTCGTTCTCGTCGTGAACTAGGGACGAATGCCGCGAGGATGCTTGCGGCTCTTGCCGGTCACCCGTCGCCGGCAGAGCCCATCGAGCATGAGTGGGCGTTCGAATCGATGGCCGTCACGATCAACGCGGCGCTCGACGAGGAGGAGACTGGTGCACGGATCGGTCCGGTCGACCGGCAAGCGATCGACGTGATCGTCGAGCGGTTCGCTCACGTCGCCCCCGTTGTCCGCGAACTGCCCAGGGGGCTGACGCATCACGATCTCAACGACTTCAACGTCCTGGTCGACCCCACTTCCGGAGCGCTGACAGGTGTCGTGGACTTCGATGACGCCCGCACCGCACCGCACGTCGCAGAAGTGGCGATAGCCGGCGCTTACGCGATGCTCGGGCAGACGCGCCCGGCGCGGGCGCTGCGCGACGTAGTCGCGGGCGCGTCGACGATCCGTCCTCTGTCCGCCGAAGAAACGTCCGTTCTGCTGGTTGGCGCAGCCACCCGGCTGTGTCTCAATGCCGTCCTCTGGACGGCAAGGTCAGGAGCTCACAACGCCACCTACGGTGCAGCCCGCATGGCCCGAACGTGGCCGGTCATCCGCCAACTCGCAGCTTCGGCGTGGGCACCGATCGAGGATGGCCTCGCGTCGGTGGCGTCAGGGTCGTCCACAATGACGTCATGGGAGTCGATCCGGTGACCGTGGACACGCGACGCGCGAGCAACGCGCAGCCTGAGACGACGGCAGAGCAAGTCGCCGAGCAGCTTCGAGACCGGATCTTCCGAGGGGCGCTCGTTCCCGACGAGCCCTTGCGAGAGGTCGCCTTGTCGGCGGCATTGAGCGTCTCCCGCCGGAGCGTCCGCGAGGCCTTGCTCATCCTGGCACGGCAAGGACTCGTGAACCACGAACACTACCGCGGCGCCCGCGTGCGACGACTCGTTGCCGAGGACGTCGTCGACTTGTACCGGGTGCGACGTGCGCTCGAAGTGCAAGGAGTCCGAGCCTCGCCGACCGCGTCGACCGCGGCACGTGCCCGGTTGAAATCGGCATACGACGACTTGTGCTGGCGGGCGCACGAGGGTGACTCCTACGAGATCATCCGCGCCGACCTGGCCTTCCACGGCGCAGTCGTCGGCTTGAGCGACAGCGCCCGGATCGACGAGTTCTTTCGGCAGATCAGTGTCGAGATGCACATGGCGATCGCGATGCTGCGAGCGGACGAGACTCGTTCGGGTACCGCCGACGTCGATGTGGTCGCGGATCACGCTGCCATCTACGCTCACCTGGTCGGTGGTGACGTGTTCGAAGCGCAACTCGCGGTCGTGTCGCACATCGATCTCAACGAGCGCCGCCTCCTCAAACTGGTCGAGCAAACCGCCTTGTAGCCTAATGATCAGCACTCCGTGTACTGAGCCTTCCCGAGTCCGAACGACCGGTTCTCCTTGGGAAGGCTCAACGAGGCCGATGAACACATCTTCGGTACGCAGTTTGATGCGTTCATGGAGCCCGTCGGCGATCGCTTGGTAGAGGTCCTTCTCGGTCTTGCTCGTTCTTTTGGTCACATGTGAGGACCCGGGGACACCGCGTCGCTCGCGGTCAACCCCAGACATCAACAACCGCTGACTAGCTAAAACCCGCCACTTTGCGGCTGGATTGCCTGCCGATCGTCGACATCGCCAACCCGCCCACCGACTGAGCTTCGGACCACCTCCACGTGCGTGGAGAGCACACTTCGCGACCTGGACTTTTAGAACGGCAGTTGCACGTTTTCATGCTCGTGAGGCGGCCCAATGCTCGCCGGCGCCCTCTTGTGCAACATGAACCCCATTCTCGTTCTCCGTGTTCGACGTCGGCTCTCTCGATATCATCCGGGCATGAGCTTTGGCGATGACTTCGAATGGCTCGACGACGATGCGATTGTTGGTTACAGCGTGTCCTTCGTGGAGGCCGTTGAGCCGGTCGAGGCGCTCAAGCGGATCGGGGCCGTCGTCGATGCGGTTCCGGAGCTGTCCGCGGCCGAGGCCGACGAGTTCGCCAGTGCAGCCGGCGACCAGTCCGTGATCCGCGCCGGTCGTCATGGACCCTGGACCGTGCTGATCGAACACGATGCGAACAAGGGCGTGAATGAGCGGACTTTGCCGGCGTTGTCCGCCGGTACGCGTGCGGTGAGCGTGTTCTCCTCGGCCTCGGGGATGGACCTGTTCTACTACGCCGAGGACGGCCGGTTGACGACGACCGTGGAGACGACGATTCCGGCCAACCGATACGGCGAGCAGCCGGACCGCTTTCTGCGCGAGCTGTCCGAAGTCGGCTTGGCACCGGACGACGAGCCCGAGTCAGCGCGCGCAGCGACGATGGCCCTGGTGCGCTCGGTGTGAGGAGTCTCGGTGGACGAGCAGATGATGTTCGACGCCCCCTTGCTCACCGCGCTGATCAGGCAGTGATCCCCGAATTGGTGGTGTGAGGCGACTGGTCGGTCGCCCCACACCACCGGTTCACACTGCGGAGACCCAGTACGGGTCGTTGTCGACGAGGCGCTGGGTAGTGGCGAATCGTCCGAGGTCACCGCCGATGTCGGTGTTCTGCGGCAGCGGGACGTGCACCCGAGCGCAGGTGGTGTTCGGTGTCGGCGCCTGCACGACATCGGCGATCGGCTGCCCATCGGATCCTGTGGCGACTTCCCACGGCAGCGATAGCAGATTCACGTGCGGCTTGAGTTCAGCGCACTCCGGGCCGGGCATGCTGCCGCCTTGCTTGGTTGCTGCGAAGGGGTACTCATCGCAGCTGTCGGTCGGCACCGTCAACAGGTCTGGGGACCAGCCGCTGCCGCAGACGATGTTGCGGTTCTTGCGTTGATCGGATCGATTGGCCAAGCGGCGCAACGGCTCCCCGGATCCGGCGAGACCGGGATCGGTGGCCAGATTCGGCTGCGCCCAGCGGATCCCGAATGCCGCAATCGGGTTATCTTCGCTGTTGACCTCGAAGGTGGGGACCGCTTCCGGAATCACACAACCCGCACTGCGCCCCACTTGAAAATCGCAGCGCAACTGCGGTGTGGCCCACACCGCCGGCGCATCACCGAGGGACCCGGGAGAGATCATCTCCAGGATGTAGCCCGGGGCGAAGTGGTCGATTCCTCCGCGAGCTTGCGGGTTCGAGAATTCCGTGGTGCCGGTCAGGGTTTGGCCTGGAGCGATCCAGGTTCCGGAAGCGAAGGGCGCGGGCTGGGTGACTTGGCAGTTCGAGTTGCACCCGGCCGTCCAGGTCGCCGATAGCCCCGCCGCGACCACGCCTCCGGCGGCGTCCATGCGCAGCGTGTCGGTCTCGGTCCAGCTGGTGTCGTTGTTCGCCAGCTGGAAATCTTGAGTGATCGTGATGTGCGCCCAGCCGACCGGGGCGCCGGTTCGAATATCGCGGGCCGTGTAGGTCAACCCCGCGTTCCAGCACCCATGGAATCGGTCGAGCTGCCACTCGCCATCTGACGATCCCGCGCAGACCAGCTCCTGCGGCTGCGCGCCCGGGAAGGCCTGCGGAGGCGCTCCTCTCGTGGCGACGGGCGAGTCGAAGCTGACCTCAAGCCGATATGACGCGGTACCTGATGCTTGGGATCCGTGTTCCAACTGACCCGCGAGTCCTTCGGCCGGACCTAACCCCAGCATCACCAGGACAACCGCCGCTAATGAAGCGGCGTACCTCTTCCTTCGCACATGTCCCCCTAGGTACAAACAACAGTGCGAAGGCAAGCTAAGGGGTTGCAGTGCTGACGCGCTCGTGGAGCCTAGCCACCGGTCTGCGGCCAGTGAGCTCCACGAACAAGACACACGAAGACAGGTCTTATGCAGTCAACGCCTGATCGAGGAGGCGCGGCGCAGCAGTGGCTTTGCCGCAAGAATTTTCCTTCCGTCAACGGGCTTTACCTCATTCAGGCCAGTCGGAGTTCTTGATGACCTCGACGAAGTCGCCACGCACGAAGCCAGGGACATAGTGGGCGAGCACGTCCGCCTTGACGTTGCCGAAGGTCGTCGCGGGCCGGTCCTTGATGCCGTCGGTGAACGCAGCGAGGATCCCGTTCTTGAAGTCCGGGCGGGGGTGGGCTGCAACCACGGCGACGCGGTCCGCATCGGAGACCGCGTGGTAGCCGATGCCCAGGACGTCCAGCTCGACACCGCGGGTGACCAGGGCGACCTCGGGCGCCATGTGCAGCGGGATCTCCGGGGTGGTGTGCAGGGCGATAGCCGCCCAGACCTGGTCCGCGGGCTCGCCGGTGACGCCGTGGGACTGCAGGAACCTGCGGGCCTCGTCCGCACCGTCGATCTCGAAGCGCTGATCCGTACGGCGAAACCGCTCGGTCAGCCCGAGATCGTGGAACATCGCGCCCACGTACAGCAGCTCGGGATCGAACTGCAGACCCTCCTGCCTGCCACGCAGCGACGCCCACAGGAAAACCCGCCGGGAATGGTCGAACACCAACTGCGAAGCGGCCTCTCGTACCAGCTCGGTGGCCTCCCTCGCCAAAGCGCTGTCCGGGATCTCAACACCGGCGATCGCGTCACTCATCTCTGTTGCCTTCTCTGTTCGTACGGGCGGCGACTGGCTCCAGACTCGCCTGCGCGGCTACCCTGGCGCCATGTCCTTCCAGCCAGAAGAACCACAGATTCAGACATGACGCGTCGAGTCGCCCTCGTGGTGTTCGACGGCGTGAGCATGCTCGACGTCAGCGGCCCTTCAGAGGTATTGCACCAGGCGGGTCGGCTCGGCCACCCGTACGAGCTGGTGCTGGTCTCACCACGCGGCGAGCCGGTCGCCACGTCCGCCGGGCCCGAGTTGAGCGGCACCACTGCAGCGGCTGACGCCGGGCCCATCGACACAGTGGTGGTCGCCGGAGGCGACCGACTCGCCGACGAACCACCCGGAGACGACCTTCTGGAAGTCGTGCGCACGCTCACCGCACAAGCGAAACGGGTCACGTCGGTCTGCACCGGCGCCTTCCTCCTCGCCGAACTGGGTCAGCTCGACGGGCGTCGTGTGACCACGCACTGGCGACACGCCGAGATCCTTGCCCGCCGTCACCCCCGCGTGTGCGTCGAGCCGGATGCCATCCACATCCGCGACGGCCGCTACGTCACCTCCGCAGGCATCAGCGTAGGAATCGATCTGGCGCTCGCCCTAGTGGAGGACGATCACGGGCCAGACGTAGCGCGGGACATCGCGCGGGAAATGGTCGTATTCATGCAACGCCCGGGCGGGCAGTCGCAGTTCTCCACGGCCATTTCCACGCCACCGGCAGGCAGTGGCCTACTTCGCTCGGTGATCGCATCCGTACTCGCCGACCCGGCCGCCGACCACAGCCTGCCGGCCATGGCCGCCTCCGCAGCCGTCAGTGCCCGGCACCTGACCCGCCTGTTCAACGCCGAACTCGGCACCACACCCGCCAAGTGGGTCGAACGCGTCCGCCTCGACCGGGCCCAGCAGCTCCTCCTCGACGGGTACAGCGTCACCTCGGCCGCACACCACAGCGGACTGGGCACCGATGAATCCCTCCGCCGGGCCTTCGCCCGCCACTTGGGCACCACACCGACCCACTACCGCCAACGGTTCACCACCACACACCGGGAAACCACGGCACAAGGAGCTGGCCTGGGTTCGGTTGACACCTGACGTGCGAGGCTTCGGTCTCGCCTGGAAGGTTCTGGGCATCTCCCGGCAGGGTTACTACCACTGGCGTGCTGATCCGGTCCCGCAACGGGACTTCGATGACGCGCGTTTGATCAACGCAGCGCTGGACATCCACGTAGTAGTTGCAAATGAAATCGACTGGAACGCTGGGAACAACCAGCTTTGCGCCCGGCAACCCCTACGGTGCGGACACGGCGATGATCATCGTCAGCCTACTGCTCCCGAGTTCCGCGATCATACGTTCGGGCACGGGACCAACCTGCCTAGGACCGCTCCTCAGCCGACTCCCTCCCGGCATCCGATCCACGTCCCGGCTCCACACCGGTGATAGGACGGATTTGTCGACGCGATTCGGCCCGGAGAGCGCCTCCATGTCCATTCTCTTGCCGTCCTTCACCACCAGTGCCCGACCGCACGGATATGGTTCCCCACCAACCCCACGATCAGGCCCTCAGCGAGATCGGTCCGCGCCCTCGAGAGACACACGAGGTCATCACCTCCCTGCGTTCATCCTCGCTTAGACACAGATCTCTGTGGTCGATCTCCCCGTCAACCACTTCGAGGACGCAGCTGCCGCAAGCACCGCCCTCGCACGAGTAGTCGACGGGCACGTTCTCGCGCAGCACCGCTTGCAGGAGCGACTCGTCCTCAGGGACGCGAATCACTCGCTTCGACAGGACCAGCCAGGCGTCGAAAGCGTCGCCGAGCTTCTCCCCCGGTTCGGTTGTCACACCGGTAAAACTCTCGCAGCGAACGCGCGTCGGGTCGAAGTGGGATGTGGCGTCGGCGATCGCGGCCATGAGACTCGGTGGACCGCAGTAGTACAGGGTGGCCTCCCGAGGCAACTCCTTCACGAAGGTCGGCACATCGAGCCGACCGCCTGCGCTGGACTCGTGCAAGACCAGCTTCGCACCTGAGTGCTCCAGGGCATCCTGGTAGGCAGCATCGACGCGGTTGCGTACGCAGTAGTGGACTTCGCTCGACGCTCCACGAGGCAATCCTCCCAGCAGCCCCAGCACTGCCGTGACCCCGATCCCGCCGGCGACGAACACGTGGTGTGCAGCGGCGGAGTCGATCCGCATGCCGCCTTGCGGGTGGGACACGAACGCCAGATCCCCCAGCGCCAACTGGTCCTGGAACAGGACTGAGCCGCCGCGGCCACCGCTCTCCCTGCGAACCGCGATGCGGTAAGTGGAAAGATCGTTAGTCGACCCTATGAGCGAGTAATCTCGCCTGGTCCCGTTCTGGTGCTGTACCTGGACGTGATCTCCCGGGGTGAATGGGGGGAACTCGGTTCTGTAGACCGGCTCGAAGGTCAGTTCGCGGACGTCTGACGCTGGCCACGATTCAGCCTTCAGCCGAGCGGCCATCAACAACCGCACGCTCATCCGGCGTCCTTCCCCACCAAAACCACAGGGACCTCGATCGCGTTCTCCTCGCCAGGGCGAAGAGGGCGCACGACGTCCCCGGGGCGGACCGTGCCGCCACGCAGGATCTGGCAGTTGAGGCCGGAGCACCCGAGCAGCGGCTCGAACACCTTCTTGTCGATCAGCCGTTCCAGGTATCTGCACGGCACGTTGAGCCGACCGCCGTAGACGATGGCTTCCCCCACGGCGAAGTACTTCTCGACCAGCGAGTTGAGGGGAACTCCGCGGGTGACGACGTTGCGCCGCAACTCGACGCCGTCGATCGGCTCACCGATGGCACGGGCAACGTCGTCGATCACTTCTTGGGCGATCAATGTGAGCTGGCGGTCAGGGTGCCACAGGTGCGAGTAGTGGCCCTTGCCTAGTGCGTACCTGTCCCCCGCCATACCCACTCCGGCAACCAGTTGCGCTGCGGTCACCGCATGCATCTCGACACCCGCCGTTTCGGCGGCGAAGACAGCGCACACCTCTCCACGCCATGGTTGGCCGGCATATTCGCCTCGTGTTGGATCGTTCATCGCGATCAGTCCTTGCACCTTCCCGATCTCGCACCCCGGGCGTGTCGCTCGATCGCGGGCCGACGCCTGATCGGCCTGCACATCGTCTGCCACGTGGTTCACGCCGGCGGGGAACAACATGTCAAGATTTGCCCATTGGGATCTTGTCGTCCGGTCGTGCAGTGTCTCGGTTGGCAGGCAGATCACTGCTGAGCGGCGAACGCGCTGTCTTGACCGCCCGCCGACTTCTGGCCTCGAGCCGATTCGCCAGCAGGGTCAGCAATCCGCACAGTCCGATGTAAACAACTGCGATGACCATGTACGTCGGAATGTAGGGGAACCCGAACTCCTGTCGAGCGCCCATCTGCCGCCCCACGTAGAGGAGTTCGTTGTAGGTGATGATGAAGCCGAGCGAGGTGTCCTTCAGCAGGATGACCAGCTGGCTGATGATCGCTGGAAGCATCGTCCGCACTGCCTGCGGTAGCAGGATCGTCCGGACGACCTGGTTCTTCCGGAAGCCGATCGCGTACGCGGCTTCTCGCTGTCCGGCCGGGACCGCCACGAGGCCGGCTCGGAAGACTTCAGCGAGCACCGATCCGTTGTAGAGGGTCAACCCGAGCACGACCGCCCACATCGGTGACAAACCGAGGTCGTACTGCAGGGATCCGTAGTAGAAGAAGAACATCAGGATCAGCATCGGAACCGCGCGGAAGGTCTCGACCACCACCGTGGCCGGTACTCGAACCCAGGCATGGCCGCTGATCCGTGCCGATGCGAACACCGCACCGAACACGATCGCGAGGACCGCCGCGATTCCCGCTGCCCGCAGCGTGTTCCACAAGCCTTCGAGCAGCTGCCGCTGAATCGCGCTGTACTGGAACTGCTCCCACCGGCGCAGCTCGAACTGCCCGGACTCGTACAACCGGTAGATGATCCAACCGATCGCGGCAACCAGGACAGCCACCACCACGACATCGGCGATCTTGTTCCTGACCACGGCCTGCGGACCGGGTGCGTCGTAGAGCACGTGGTTCATGCCGGCACCGCCACCCGTCGTTCAGCCCACCGCTGAGCGAGCACCAGCGGAAGGATCAGGATCAGGAAACCGACCGTGATCCAGAACAACGTGACCATTTGATTCTCCCCGCGCTCAGCCATCGCCGCAGGAATCGATCCGGCCTCCACCACCGAGAATCCAGCAGCGATAGTGGTGTTCTTCAGCAACGCGATTGCCGTACTCGTCAGCGGTGGCATGATCGCGCGGAAGGCCTGCGGCAAGACCACGATTCCCAGGACCTGGAGGAATGTCATACCGACCGAGCGCGCGGCCTCCGCCTGCCCCGCAGGCACGGTGTTGATACCAGAACGCACCACCTCGCAGATGAAGGCGCTCGTGTACGCAGTCAGCGCCGCGATCGCCGCCCAGAAGAAGGAGGGCAGCTCGACTCCCATCTTCGGAGCGGCGAACACGAGGAAGGCGAAGACCAACACCAGCGGAGTGCTGCGCATCGTGTTGACGTAACCGGTGCCGACCGCTCGCAGTGCCGGCAACGAAGACACTCGGCAGGCCGCTAGAAGCGTTCCCAGCACCAAGCTCAGCACCCCGGCGACCAGGAACAGCTTGATCGTGGTCAGGAAACCGATGCGGAACAGTTCCCAGTTGTCTAAGAGAACAGAGGACATCGCCGCTCCGTGGTGAATGAGGACAAGATCTGCAACGGGTACAGGACCGCGCGCGGGTCGCGGATGTCAGTACCGCTCGGGTGCCGGCGGAACTGCCGGTATCCCGGACTTGCCCAGGGTCGAGTCGTACAGCTTCTGCCAAGTGCCATCGGCGCCGGCCTTGGCCAGCACATCGTTCATCGCTTCCCGCAGCGGTTTGTCCGACAGCGCTAGGCCGATGCCGTACTTCTCCTCGCTGAACGTCTCCCCGACCAACTTCAGCTCATCCGGTGAGGCCGCCGCATACCCCTTCAGGATCGCGTCGTCCGTGGTGTTGGTGTCCACTTTGCCGTCGAGCAGCTGGGAAACACATTCCGAGCCGGTCTTGAACTCGACGATGTTCCCGGGTTCGGTCAACCCCATATCCCTCACCCGCTGGATCGAGGTCGTCCCCGTCGCGGAGCAGACCTTCTTCCCCTTGAGGGTGTCCTTCCCGGTGATGTCCTTCTCGTCCTTGCGCACAAGCACGCTCTGGCCGGCAATGATGTACGGCCCGGCGAAGGAGATCTGTTCCTTGCGCTTGTCGTTGATGGTGTAGCTGCCGACGTAGTAGTCGACCTCGCCCGCTTGGATCGCCGCTTCCCGGTTCGCCGAGGGGATCTCCTTGTACTCGATTGACCCGGGATCAAAGCCGAGACCTGCCGACATCAATCGCGCGATCTCTACGTCGAAGCCGCAGCGATTTCCACTCGCATCCTTGTAGGCGAGGCCGGGCTGGTCCGCCTTCACACCGACCACCACGTGGCCGCGGCCCCTGATCCTGGCGAAGGTCGGACTGTCGGTGAGGTTGATGCCGTCGGCGACGACCAACTGTGCCGGCGGACCGCACGCACCGGCTGCCGATCCCCCCGGAGTACCCTCTTTCCCACACCCGGTTGCCACGAGGGTGACGGCCAAAGCGCCTGCGATGGACAAGTTTCGGATCTTCATGGGACATGCCCTTTCAAAAGTGGACAAGGATCGTGGGAACTCCAGCGCTCAGTGGGTGAGGATCTTGCCCAGGAAGTCCTGCGCGCGCCGGGACGACGGGGCGGTGAAGAACGCGTCGGGATCCGCCTCCTCGACGATTTCACCGTCGGACATGAATACGACGCGGTCCGCGGCGCGACGTGCGAAGCCCATCTCATGGGTGACGACGACCATCGTCATGCCTTGCTCCACGAGGTCTGTCATCACGTCCAGGACCTCTTGGACCATCTCGGGGTCCAGTGCAGACGTCGGTTCGTCGAACAGGAGGACTTTCGGGTCCATTGCCAGCGCCCGTGCGATCGCCACCCGCTGCTGCTGGCCGCCTGAGAGCTGGGCCGGGTACTTGTTCGCCTGATCGGCGACACCGACCCTCTCCAGCAACCGCACGGCCTTTTTCTCGGCCACGGTCCGATCGACCTTGCGTACCTTGGCCGGCCCCAGCATGACGTTCTCGAGAACGGACTTGTGCGCGAAGAGATTGAACGTCTGAAAGACCATACCGACGTCGGCACGAAGTTGGGCGAGCGCTTTCCCTTCAGAGGGCAGCGGGTCACCATCGATGGTGATCACACCCGAATCGATGCGCTCGAGCCGGTTGATCGTGCGGCACAGCGTGGACTTCCCGGAACCAGATGGTCCGAGTACGACGACGACGTCGCCCCTGCCGATGGTCAGGTTGACGTCCTTGAGCACATGGGCTTCGCCGAACCGCTTGTTGACGCCGGCCAAGTTCACGAGACCAGTCGAACCGCCCACGGGGAACTTCCTCATGATGCTTCCACCAAGCCCTTCGGCCACGCACTGGCGGCCGCATCGGAAGAGATGACATGGCCCGCTCCACTTGTGCGATGCGGGACGTGAAGTTGGACAGAGTTTGCCTCTCAGACAAACTCTGGACAAGCCCCAGAGGCAACAAATTTTGCCTAGATGGAGATGAGTTGGCGTCCTACAAGCGAGCCGTCACTGAACACGCAGGCCCCGCACAGCAGAGGACGAGGACCTGCTGCCGATAGGGAGCTGATCCCCTCAACGCTCATCAGTTCGCGGCGATGGCCGCTGCCGAACCGCGTCCGCACAGCCTCATCCCACGCTGGACCACGTCATACTTCTTCGAACGCCAGGCACTCACACGGAGGGCTCGCCCGCGACTCGCCAACCGGGCAAATCGGGCAAGATCCAGCCCGTGAATACAGCCCTGCGGGTACTCCTGCCACGCATCGAGGGCCGGAATTACGACGGTCGGCGACTCGAGCCCCGCAATGCTGCTGTCACTTGTGACCGTTTCCCCTCCTTGCCGGGGAGCCGGCCGAGACGATGAAGACGGTCGCGCGCGCCCGTCCGCGATTGCAGATCCGGTGCGGGCTTTGGGCATCGAAGTGGGCGGCATCTCCGGGTTCGAGATCGAAGCTCTCAGAGCCGATCTCCACTCGGACCCGGCCAGAGCGCACGAGCAGCCATTCTTCTCCAACGTGCTGCGCAGCCCGGCTGGTCCGAGAGCTGCCAGGGAGCTCCAAGCGGATCGCTTCCAACAGGTTCAGTCCCGTTATCCCGCTCAGTGCGGCGTACTTGTAATCCGGACCGTCATGCAGCGGAGCCTCGTCACCCCGGAAGACGTGGCAGGCCGTTTCCGGTTCTTCGCCGACGAGTTGCCCCAACGGCAATCCGTAGGACCGCGCCAGCTGGATGAGGACACCGATCGAGGGCTGCCGCTCACCCCGCTCTAGGCGCGACAGGTGAGTCACGGAAACCCCATTGGCCTCAGCGGCCTCGGCAAGCGTCCAACCCTTTCGATGCCGCGCCTCCAGCAAGCGTTGGGCGATCAGCTTCTCGGTCTGTCCCGGATCCAGCACGTCCTGCATTATGCCTCTCAGTCAAAGCGACTGTCCCGCGAGCGGCCGCTTCCCGGGTTGACGTTTCTTGCCCCATAGTCAAAACTGTTCGCCAACGAGGCGACCTCGTATCCGCACCGGGAGAGGCCTAGCGGCACGCTGGCCAACGCCCAGGAAATGGGCGGCCAAGTTGGCGGACCGGCAGACCGCGGATGCCGAGCGCGAGAGGCAGCTGACGACAGCCTTCTGATCCCCACACGGTTCGGTTCCGATCGAAGGAGAAGCGGTGTCCAACGAGGCAAGCCGGACAGGCGAGATGGCCGATGAATCCCCCCGTGAAGCGACAGCGTGGGAGCTTCGGCCGGAGACGGTCCTCATCGAAGAGGGGCGGCCGGAAAAGGACGCGGGCAACCCGATGAATCCACCCATCACCCTCGCCTCGAACTTCCGCTCCCAGAAGGGCGGCAAGCTCGGAACGGAGGAAGACGGCGACCATGGTTCCAACACCGGAGGGGTACGTGGACCGCGGCGCTACGCGCGCACGGACGGCACGGCGACATGGGCGTCCTTCGAGTCCGTGGTGGGGCGGTTAGAAGGCGGCTCCGCACTGGCCTTCTCCTCCGGGATGGCCGCATGCGCGGCTGTGCTCGAGACACTCCCCGCCGGGGCCAAGGTGTTGCTTCCCCGTGACGTGTACATGGGGACCCGCCACCTACTCGAGGAAGGCCACGAACTCGGCCGCTGGCGCTTGGAGGCCGTAGACCTCGCGCAGCCGGATTCACTGGCCGATCACCTCGACGGCGCAGACCTCCTCTGGGTCGAAACTCCGAGCAACCCACTACTCGAGATCTGCGACCTCCGGGCCATCACGACTACTGCACACGCATCGGGAGTGCAGGTGGTTGTGGACAACACCTTCGCCACGCCGTTGCTGCAACAGCCGCTGAACCTCGGCGCCGACTTCGTCGTGCACAGCGCCACCAAGTTCATGGGCGGCCACTCCGACCTGCTGATGGGTATCACTGTCACCAACGACCCGGAGAAGCAGGACGCGCTTGCCCGGCGCCGCTCCTTCGCGGGCGCAACCCCGGGAGCGCTGGAGTCCTACCTGGCACTGCGAGGAATCCGGACCATGGGTGTCCGCCTGGCCGCAGCCCAGGCTTCGGCTCACGAGCTCGCACGGCGACTTACCGTGCATCCTGCGGTCAAGCGCGTGCACTACCCGGGATTGCCCGACGATCCTGGCCACAAGCTTGCGGCCGAGCAGATGACCGGGTTCGGTGCCGTTCTCAGTTTCGAACTCGCAGACGCCACGACTGCGGACGCGGCCTGCGACGCGGTGCAGATCATCGCGTTCGCCACCAGCCTCGGCGGGGTGGAGTCCACGATCGAACGACGAGCCAAGCACCCCGGTCAAGAACACGTTCCGGCGGGGCTGCTGCGGCTGAGCGTGGGATGTGAGCACGTCGAAGACCTGTGGCAGGACCTCCTGCAAGCCATTCCCACCACGGCGTAGCCAGCTGGCCCCCATGCCGATGTCGGCGACTGGCCTGGCCGGATCGCAGCGAGGTCTTCCCCTGCGCTCTTGACACGGCGAGACATCTCCATACCCGGCTCAGCGCGATGCGCCGTCGCTGGATCGCAGAATGCCTGATTTCGAAGGTGAGACATCATGAGCAGCCCAGTGCTTACCTCCCACCCGTCCGATGCTGAGCACGAAGTGCTCCGCGAGATCGAGCGCCGTGTTCTGTGGCTGTCGAGCGCGATCATCCACCACGCCAACCTCGTCCGTCCGAACCCGTCCGGTCTCAAAGTCGGTGGCCATCAGGCGTCCTCGGCTTCGATGGTGTCGATCATGACGTCGCTGTGGTTCAGACATCTGCGCGCGCAGGATCGGGTGTCTGTCAAGCCGCACGCCTCGCCAGTGCTCCACTCGATCAACTACCTGCTCGGTGAGCTGGATGCCTCGTACCTGCCGCGGCTTCGAGAGTTCGGCGGTTTGCAGAGCTATCCGAGCCGGCTTAAGGATCCGGATCCCGCCGACTACTCGACCGGCTCAGTGGGAATCGGCGCCACCGCGCCGCTCTGGGGTGCGGTGTCACGTCGCTACGTGGACACCGCCTTCAGCGGCGCCGGCACTGGTCGGCAGTACTCCCTGGTAGGCGACGCCGAGCTCGACGAAGGCGCGGTGTGGGAAGCCGTGCTCGATCCCGGTGTCGCCGACCTGGGAGAGGTCGTGTGGATCGTCGACCTGAACCGCCAGTCCCTGGACCGCGTCGTGCCCAACATCGCCGCTGACAAGCTGCGAGGCATGTTCGCCGCGGCGGGCTGGCAGGTCATCACGCTGAAGTACGGAAGCGTGATGGAGGGCCTGTTCGCCAGGCCCGGTGGCGCCGAACTGCGGCGGCGAATCGACGACATGCCCAACCCCGAGTACCAGCGGCTGCTGCGTTGCGACGCCGACGAGCTGCGCCACCGGTTGCCGGGCGACGGTCCCGACAACACCGCGATCGCCGCACTCATCGGAAACATCGATGACAACACGCTGGTGGAAGCCATTGCCAATCTCGGTGGCCACGATCTTGAGGCGCTTGACGGCGCCTTCGCATCGATCGACGACACCCGGCCCACGGTGATCTTCGCCTACACCGTCAAGGGGTACGGGCTGGCGACGAAGGGCCACCCGCAGAACCACTCGGCGCTGCTCAACGATGCCCAGATGCGGGACCTCGCCGAACGGACAGGCGGTGACGCGGACGCCCCTTGGCGCGGGTTCCCTTCCGACAGCGCAGCGCAGATGCTGTGTCAGCAAGCCTCCGAGCGCCTGCGTCGCCCTGAGCGCACTCCCCAAACTCCCCCGTCGCTGCCGACCGACATCGGTCGCACGCCGACGGGCACAGCCACGACCCAAGCAGCGCTCGGCCGAGTCCTGCTCGATTTGACCCGTGCTGCACCGGATGCCGCCCGCCGGGTCGTCACCGTCAGCCCGGACGTCAGCTCCACGACCAACTTGGGCGGGTGGGTGAACAAGGTCGGTGTGTGGTCGCCCAGCGAGCGCCGGGACTGGTTCGCCGACGACGCGGAGACCATCCTGCACTGGCGGGAGAGACCGACCGGCCAGCACATCGAGCTGGGCATCGCCGAAACCAACCTGGTCAGCCTCCTGGGCGAGCTCGGCGCCACCTGGAGCCGGTGGGGTCAGCCGTTGCTGCCCATCGGAGTCCTCTACGACCCCTTCGTCGAGCGAGCTCTCGAACCGTGGTCCTACGGCATCTACGCGGGTGGACAGTCGATCCTGGTCGGCACCCCGTCAGGAGTGTCCTTGGCACCTGAAGGCGGCGCGCACCAGTCCATCAAAACCCCCTCGATCGGTCTCGAACAGCCAGGGTGCGTCACCTACGAACCCGCGTTCGCAATCGACACCGAATGGGCACTGCTGGCCAGCCTCAGCCGGCTCGGCAAGCCCGACGGCAGCTCGGCCTACCTCCGACTGTCCACCCGGCCCGTCGACCAGACCCTGGCGTCAGTTCCTGCCGACCCCGCAGCCAGGGAACGTCGGCGCCGCCAGGTCGTGGCAGGCGCCTATGCCTTGCGTCGCGCGAACAACCCGGACGTCACCATCGCCGCGATGGGCGCTGTGGTACCGGAAGCGCTACAGGCAGCAGAACGGCTCGAGCAGGTCGGCATCGCTTCGGACGTCGTGTGTGTGACGAGCCCCGACCTGCTCTACCGCGCAGTTCGTGCCCGGCAGGGCCACGAGTCAGCCGATTCGTGGGTCTTGGATCAGGTCTTCCCTGCGGATCGCGCTACTCACCTCGTTACCGTTCTCGATGGTCACCCGCACACCCTGAGCTTCCTGGCCACCATCAACCGGGTCGCCACAACCGCACTGGGGGTGACCCGCTTCGGCCAGTCCGGATCTCTCGAGGACGTCTACCGCTACCACGGGCTGGACACCGACGGCATCGTCCGCGCCGCGCTCGACCTCTCCGGCTGAACCCGCCTGGAGGCAGGCGACTCCTCTGGTACGGACCGGACTCGCAGAACAGTCGCTTTCGGGAGATCCACGGAGTTCGGAGATAGTTGGGGCCCGGCCTCGTGGCGTACCTGGCGCCATCAGCTCGCCGGGCGAGTATTGACTGAGTCCACCAACGAGTTGGCGATCTGTTGCAGGGAGTCCAGCACGACGGAAACCGCCCGCCGTGTTGTCTGTTCCGGACGCGCGAGGACGTCGACGTTGCGGACCGCGCGGATCCCGGTGAGAGGCCGCAGGACCACGGCGGATCCGCCCGGCGGCCGGGCCGTGTAGCGCGGGAGCAGCGCCAGGAGATTGCCGTGGGCGACCATCGCCGCAGCTGTCGTGAAATCGTTGATCCGGTGCACCACCCGCATTGGCTGCCCCGCCGACGCCGCGATCGCATCCAGCATGTCGGCAGGTGAGAACCCGGGGTGCGTGGACACCCACGATTCGTGAACGAGATCGGCCGGGCTGAGCGAATCATGCTGTGCCAGGGGGTGATCAACACGCATCGCGACGTCCATCGGCTCCCGCAACAGCGGCACCACCGACAGTCGCTGGGACGGCCATGGCTGCGTGTGGCTCATCCGGTGGGCGATAACGATGTCGTACGACGCAGTAAGCGCGGGGAACGCTTCCCGGGCAACGTCCTCGTCGACGCATTCCACCCGAGGGTGGCCGGTCTGGTTCGACATCGCGGCCAGCGCGGGGAAGAACGTGACCGCAGCACTGTGAAATCCAGAGACTCGGACGATCGCCGACAGGTCCTCGAGGTACTCCTCGACGGCCACCTGTGCTCGAGCCATTGCGGAGGCCACCGACACAGCAGCGTTCGCCAACGCCCGACCAGCCTCGGTGAGTTCGACCGAACGACCGCGCTTGTGCGTGAGCGGCGCGACGAACTGACGTTGCAACGCTGCCAGCACTTGTGAAACCGCAGACGGGGTCACCGATAGCGCCCGCGCCGTCGCCGCGATGCTGCCGTGGTCGGCAAGCTCGCGAAGCACCCTGAGCTGGTGCAAATCCATTAGGTCAATCTAAACCATTGTTGTTGTTTTTGGCGGTTTGTCTTTCGGGTCTTCCGATTTAGCATCGGGGTGTACCTGCGGCCCGTGGCCACCGGATCCTCACCCCTGGGCACGGCCGCCGCCCGGTCGATCAGACGGAGGCCTGCGCACAGCAGATCGACGTCCCCGCGAGCACCTGCTCCCCCGCAGGTCGCACCAGGCTGCAGTCCCGCCGTATAAGGAGCGAGATGATCCCCGTGAAGCCCACCTGCCTGCTGCTCGATCTCGATGGCACGCTGGTGGACTCCGCTCCCGGCATCACCACCAGCGTCATGGCAGCCCTGCAAGCGGTCGGCACTTATGTACCCAGCGCGCCCGTGCTGCGCACCTTCATCGGGCCTCCGATGTACGAGTCTTTCCGGAACGTCCTCGGTCTCGACGAACCGACCGCCAGGCGCGCCCTCCAGGTATATCGAGCGGAGTACGCCGAGAACGGCGCTCTGGATAGCCGACCGTACGATGGCATTCCCGAGCTGCTGGACAAGCTGGCCGCAGCCGGATTCCCGATGGCGGTGGCGACCTCCAAGGTGGAAGACCAAGCTGAACGGATCACGCGACACCACGGGCTGGCAACCCGGCTGCTTACTGTGTGCGGCACGTCCGATGCGGCGGGGCGCGAGACCAAGCAGGCGGTGATCCGGGAAGGCCTACTCAGGCTCCGAGCCCGCGGTGTCGATGTCTCCAGACCGCTCATGGTGGGTGATCGAGGTTACGACGTGGAGAGTGCTGCCGCAGAGGGCACACCCACGATCCACGTGCAGTGGGGCTACGGCGATGCCACCGACGCCGCAGGGGCGATCGCATCCGCCGATTCGCCGGAAATGCTGGCCAAGATGCTGCTGGACGAGACGGCGCTGCCTGCACCGGCATAACCCGCTGCTGGCGGCTTCGCAGCAGGCAACCGTTGACATCGACGGGGTCCTGGAAACTCAGCTCGAAGGAGATCACCTGCTGTGGACGCCATCGACGAGAAGATCATTGCCGAGCTCTCCCACAACGCCCGGATCTCGCACGCCGAACTGGCCCATCGAGTTCTGCTGTCTCGCAACGCCGTACGCCAGCGGATCGAGCGGCTGGAACGGCAGGGACACATCCGCGGCTACACGATCGTGCGCGACGAGGACACCACCAGCGGGGATTTCGTGTCTGCGTTGGTACTCGTATACCGGCAGGACCGCATGCGCGGCGGTGAGGTCCTGGCCGCGCTCAAGCGAATTCCAGAGGTCGTCATCTGTGAGGTGCTCAGCGGCGACTTCGATCTCATGGTGCGACTCGAAGCGCAGTCCCTGGAACGCATACGCGGCATCTGGGAGGAGATCGCCCAGATGCCCGGCGTAAGCGACACGGTGACCGGATTCGCGCTCTCCCGCGTGATCAACCGCCCGCGGAAGGAACGTTCTGCGGAACCGGAGCCATGAGTCCGACCGCCTGCTCTCGGCTGAGCAGGCCGGCCTGCTCGACCAGGTCCGCCACGCTGGATCCGGTTGCCAGCGCCTGCTTGGCGATAGCTGCGGCGGCCTCGTAACCGATGTGCGGGGTCAGCGCGGTCACCGAACCGACCGACCCTGCGACCTTGCTGGCCAGCCGTTCGGCGTTGACGGTGATTCCCTCCACGCACCGAACTCGCAACGCAGCACAGCCGCGGGTAAGCCACTCCGTCATCGTCAGCAGCAGGTGACCGATCAGCGGCTCGAATGCGTTGAGCTGGAGCTGGCCGTTCTCGGCAGCCATCGTGATCGAGACATCGCATCCCGCCACCGCATAGGCGATCTGGTTGACCGCTTCGGGGATCACCGGGTTGACCTTGCCCGGCATGATCGACGAACCAGCCTGCCGAGGAGGCAGGTTGATCTCCGCGAAGCCGCTCTGCGGACCGCTCGAGAGCAGCCGCAGATCGCTGCAGATCTTCGATAGTTTCACGGCCGTCCGCTTCAACACACCCGATGCGTGGAGGAACACGCCTGTGTCGGCCGTCGCCTCGACCAGATCAGCAGCCGGCCGCAAGTCGAGCCCGGTCAGGGCGCGCAGGTGTCGGACGACCGCCCCGGCGTACCCCGGTTCGGCCGTGATGCCGGTGCCGATCGCGGTGGCGCCGAGGTTGATCTCATGCAGCAGCGGCAGCGCCTCACCGATACGGTCACTGTCTTCTGCCAACGTGACACCCATGGCGGTGAACTCCTGGCCTAGCGTCATGGGCACGGCGTCCTGGAGCTGGGTGCGACCGACCTTGACGACGCCGGTGAATTCCTGCCCCTTGGCTCCGAACGCTTCCGAGAGCCGGCCGAGCTCGGACAGCAGTCCGCACAAGGCCGTGCTCGTGGCGAGCCTAAGCGCCGTGGGATAGACGTCGTTCGTCGATTGGCAGCGATTGACGTCGTCGAGCGGGGAGAGCACGTCATAACGCCCCCGACCGTGGCCCAGGAACTCCAGGGCGAGGTTCGCGATGACCTCGTTGGCGTTCATATTGGTGCTCGTGCCGGCACCACCCTGGATAACGTCGACGCAGAACTCACCGCGGTGGCCACCGTCCTCGATGGCCTTGCAGGCCGCAATGATGGCGTCCGCCTTGCGCGGCTCGATAACACCGATCTCCATGTTCGCCAGAGCGGCAGCGCGCTTGACCGTGGAAAGGGCTCGCACAAGCACAGGATGGGCGGAGAGCGGGATTCCACTGATCTGGAAGTTCTCCAACGCACGGGCGGTGTGCACGCCCCAGTAAGCATCTGCCGGGATCGGCATTTCGCCCAGTGCGTCGGATTCAGTCCGGAATGCTGTCACCGCACGCCGTCCTTCTTGTTGATGCAGACCACCTTCGGCTGGGTCATCTCCTCGTAGGCGAAGCGCACGCCCTCACGGCCCATGCTGCCGTGCTTGAAGCCACCGAACGGCATCGCATCGAGGCGGTAGTCGGACGAATCGTTGATCAGGACACCGCTCGCCTCAAGCAGATGGGCAGCCGACAGCGCGCGGTCGAGGCTCCCGGTGAAGATCCCGGCATGCAGGCTGAAGTCGACCTCGTTGGCGCGCTGGAGGGCATCATCGAAAGAGTCGAACGGCTGCAGGCAGACGACCGGAGCGAATGCCTCCTCCCGCCAAATGCTGCAGTCCGCGGGGACACCCTCCAGAACCGTCGGAGCGTAGAGGGCGCCGTCCAGGTGGTTGCCGCACAGCAGAGTCGCTCCGTTGGCGATGGCAGTGTCCACCTTCGCCTGGGCTGTGCGGGCAGCAGCCGCAGTGATCATGGGGCCCACCTCGGTGCGCTCATCCGTCGGGTCTCCGACGCGCAACTGCTTCGTGCGGGCGACGAATGCATCGCGGAAAGTCTCGTACACCTCGCGGGCGATCAGAATCCGCTGCGTTCCGATGCAGTTCTGACCGGCGGCCCAGAAGGCGCCGGAGACGCACGATTCGACCGCGGTACCCAGATCGGCGTCTTCCATAACGACGACAGCGGCGTTCCCACCGAGGTCCATGGCGAGCTTCTTCAACCCGGCCGACCGGGCGATTGCCTCGCCGGTCGCGAAGCCACCCGTGAACGACACCATCCGCACCTCGCGGGCGGTGACGATCGCGGCACCCAGCTCAGCGTTGCCGTTGACCACCGTCACGACCTCCTCGGGCAGCCCGGCCTCGATGAGCGTCTCGACCAAGTGGAACGCCGATAGCGGCGTGAGCTCGGAAGGTTTGAGAATGACAGCGTTGCCGCCAGCGATGGCCGGCCCGAGCTTGTGCGCGACCAGGTTGAGCGGGTCGTTGAACGGTGTGATGGCCGCGATAATGCCCAGTGGCTCCCGAGTAAACCACCCCGTGCGGTTCTCCGATCCCGCGAAGGCGTCGAAGGGGACCACTTCGCCGCTGTTGCGCCGAGCCTCCGCCGCCGACAGCACCAGGGTGTTCACCGCCCGCGCGGTCTCCTTGCGGGCCTGGGTGATGGTCTTGCCCGCCTCGTTCACGATCAGCAGAGCGAAGAACTCCGCGCGCTGTTCGAGAAGTCGAGCCGCCCCCTCCAGTATGGCCGCCCGCGAAGCACGTGACATCGCCTGGGCACTGCGGCGGCCCCTGCGGGCGCGCACGACGATGCTGTCGATGGCGGAAGCGTCCACAGTGTTCACGGAGCCGACGACTTCGCCGGTGTAGGGATTGCAGACGGCGGACATGCCGTCGCCGACCGGGCACTCGGGTTTGAGGGCGATGTCAGCCATGGAGGGCCTCCTCGACAAGGTGTCCGCTCGAAGCGGCAGCGTCGTTCGCGTGTCGCTGGTGGATGGCGATGATGTCCGACAACAGGGCGTAGGCCGTCTCGATGCGACCGGCACCCGGACCGGAGACGGTGACGGTTCCGAGGAGATCGGTGCGGAAGGCAACGGCGTTGAGCGGACCGGCGATCCCGGCCAGCGGGTGGTCGGAGGGAAGGGCCACCGGCGCCACCCGAGCATCGACCCCACCGTCGGACCGGCGTGTGGCCGAGCCGACCAGCTTCCAGCGCAGTCCCTTGTCGGCGGCGTCCTTGATGTCCTCTGCGGTGATCCCGGAGATACCTTCGCGGAAGACATCCTCGGGGCACAGATCAGCGCCGAGGATCTCGTTGGCGAGGATCATGACCTTCAGCTGAACGTCATGTCCTTCGACATCGGCCGTGGGGTCGGCCTCGGCGTACCCCAGGTCCTGGGCCTCCTTGACGGCAGCTTCGAAGTCCGCGCCGTCTTCCACCCGGCCCAGGATGAAGTTCGAGGTGCCATTCATGATTCCCTCGACTCCGGTGATCCGCAGCCCGCTGAGCAGCCTCTGCGCGGTGCGCAGGATCGGCGTGCCGCTGAGCACTGCGCCTTCGAACTCGAAGCTGACGCCGTGCTCGACAGCCAGTTCCTTCAACTCACGGCCACGCAAGGCAACAGGACCCTTGTTCGTGGTGCACACGTGCTTGCCCGCCTCCAGCGCCCAGCGCACGTGCGACACCGCGGGCTCGCCGTCAGCAGGATTGGTGAACGTGGCCTCCGCGACGATGTCGGCAGGGACCTCGCGAATAACCCACTCGTTTCGTGGATCGGCGTCACCGCCCTCCATGTCGGCGAAAGTCAGCTCGCCAGGCCCTGCAGCCAGCAATGGCGCGAGGTCGATGCCGTCGAGGTCAACCAGCGACCCGGCTCGAAGATCGGTGATCGCAACAACGCGCATGGCGAATCCCAGCTCGTCGGCAAGCTCATCACCACGCTCCACGATCAGCTCGGCGAGCGCCCGATTGACACCGCCGAACCCGATGAGCGCAAGGTCATATCGCCTCATGTGATATCTCCTTCGAGTTCACCGCGACTCTCGCGGTGCGACTACGCAAAGTCTCGCTGCGAAGGACGTCACCTGGACCATGTCGCAATGACCTAAGAGCATGCCGATGTGCACTGGCCCGATGGCAGTTCGCCTTCCTCGTCGCCGGCACCCGGTGCGCTATCGACGTACGTCGAGGCGCATGGCCCTCCGTGAAAGTGGCGTGGACCCGCAAGTCCGCCTTTCTCGCTCGGCATGCAAAATGGTCCCGCCCAGCGACGGGGGATGCTGGGCGGGACCAAGTGACGAGCGGTCGTACTGCAGACTTCTGTTGTTCCCTAGCCGGTCGGACTTCGGGTGCATTGCCGCGTAGTTCGGCTTCCTCTCAAGGGAACTGCCGGTCTCTAGAGCATTGCGCGCGTGGAATCTTGTCCATGGTCGGGATCATCGTGCTTGGACGATCGCGGGGCGTTCTGCTGATCGGGATCGTTCGAGCTCACCAACTTCAGTCCGATGACACAACCGACGATCCCCGTGATGAACAGCAACTTGGGCAATGAGACCGGTTCGTTCCCTCGCGCCACGGCGATGACGACCGTCAACGCCGCACCGATGCCGACCCACACCGAATATGCGACTCCGACGGGTATCTCCTTCATGGCGTATGCCAGCCCGCCGAGACTGACGCCAATGCCGAGGAGGAAGACAACCACCGGCCCGAGCTCGGTGAACCCGTTCGACTCGCCGAGCGCGGTGGCCCAAACGGCTTCGAACAGGGCACTGACAACGAGAATCAGCCAGGCCATCAGGCAACCACCTTCAATCCGATGACACAGGCCACCAGCCCCGACAACAGCATGACTTTCGCCTGTGTTGCTTTCTCCTTCCCCGTCCCGAAGGCCCACAAAACGGTGAGCGCCGCGCCGGTTCCAGTCCACACCGCGTAAGCCGTTCCCGTGGGGATGTCACGCATCGCGATCGAAAGACCAGCCAGACTCAGCACTGACGTGACGAGGAAGATCACTGACGGCCACAGTCGTTTGAAGCCGCGGGATTCGGACAACGCTACCGCCCAAGCGGCTTCCATGGCGCCGGCGACCAGCAGCACTATCCATGCCACGAGCAACGCTCCTTTCTCACGGGCGACGGTGAGCTGCCTATTCGGCTTCTCGGGTCAGTTGGCTCCGAATGTGGCGTCAAGAGCTGCCGAGAGGTCGGCGATGAGGTCGTCCGGATCTTCCAGACCAACCGAGAGGCGCAGGTGGCCGTACTTCTGGAACAGCTCGGGGTAGTACTCCGAGCCACCCCGTGCCTCGCCAGCGACGTGGACGATGAGCGACTCGTCGTGTCCAAGGGACACCGCGGAGGTGATGACCTTGAGGTTCGAGACGAACTTGTTCTGCGTGTCTGGATCTCCCTCGACGGCGAAGGCCATCATGGCGCCATAGCCACGACCGCCGAACTGCCGTAGAGCGACCTCGTGCTGAGGGTGAGATCGAAGCCCCGGGTAGTAGACGTACGCAACTCGGGGGTCAGACTCCAGGAATGCAGCGACCTTCTCAGCAGAGCTGAAGTGCTGGCGCAAACGCAGTGGAAGCGTCACCGAACCGCGCATGACGAGCCAGGCGTTGAACGGCGAGATGGTGCCACCGACATCGACGAGCGCCTCGGACTTGATGCGCGAGACGAGTTCGCGGGAGCCGATCACGACTCCGCCCATCGAGTCACCATGACCGTTGATGTACTTCGTCAACGAGTGGACGACGAGATCGACCCCCAGCTCGAGTGGGCGGAAGAACGGCGGCGGGGTGAAGGTGGAATCGATCGAGACGAGCGCACCCTGCGCGTGCGCGATCTCCGCGATAGCAGCGACATCGGCGACCTTGGTCGTCGGATTCGCGATCGCCTCGGTGTGAACCAGTCGGGTGTTCGGTCGCATCGCCGCACGAACCGCATCGAGGTCGCCCATGTCGACGAACGTGGCCTCGATCCCGTACTTCTCGGGAAGGAGCTCGGCCATCAGACGCCACACGGCCTCGTATGTGACGTCCCCCAGCACCACGTGATCGCCGGTCTTCAGCAGCGAGAAGAACATGGCGTGCAACGCAGCCACACCCGTGGTGAAGACAGCGGCGTCTTCACCGCGTTCGAGGGCAGCCAGCTTCGTCTGAAGGCAGATCTGGTTGAACCCCGAGTTCCGCGTGTACGAAAGGGTCTCCGTGTCAGACCAGTCCATTTCGGACGGGTCGTCCGGAAGCAAGTACGAGTTCGCCATCACGATCGGCGTACGAATGGCTCCGCCAGCGGAATCAGTGGTGTTCCCGCCGTGCACAGCCTGGGTGGCGAACGCGAGGCTGGCCAAATCGCTCTTGTCCGGCCTAGGACTGTTGCGAACGTTCTCACTCATAAAAGATGACCTCGTCTCTCTAGTAAGCCGCCATACAACCAAGGCACCGCCAGACAGGACTGGGAACCAAACTCCCGGCCAGGCCCTGAACGAGCCCGTCCAGTCCCCCGCCATGCAGCGATCAAACCCGGCGCCGGCCTGCCATTCGGCAACCTCGGCGATGTCAATTCGTTCAGTGCGCGACAGCTCGTCGCCAAGCAGAGAGCCGGCACCCGCGCCCTCGGTCTAGCACTCAGTGGGTTGGATGCCCACGCCGCAGCGTCAAGAAGCCCGCGGGGCGGTGTCAGCCGACGACTCGGAAGTCCTGCACCTCGAGAGCAACCGCCAGGCTCTTCATGGACACCAGCGTCAGGCCGTCCTCCGCAGCAACGACGTTCCCTCTCACTGCACCCATATTAGCATGATACTGCACTTTGCAGTGCAATGAAGTATCCGGCATGTGTCGCGGAGCACAAGGTCACCACCCGTGCGCAGCACACGCAATCCAATGTGACCGTGTTGTACGAGTTTCCTGCGGGGGATCAGGCACATGGGAACAACGGCGGCCACCCACGCGTACACCTACCCGCCCGACCGCCACCATGTAGATGATGATCTCTCGGCAAGCACGAGCGCGCCCACTTGTTGCACGACAGCGGCTCTCGAGTGTCCAATCTGGCTGATGGCGCGCCCGATGACCACACCATCAACCGGCCTCACGCAGAGGCAGGCCTCTGCACGGACAAAAGTCAGGGCGCCAGAAGGCGAGAGGAGAACTGGGCTTCCGGGCTGAACCTGGCGAGAGCCGCCTGCAACTCCTCGCCAGCCGCGACCAAGTCCGGTTCTGCCGTGACATCGAGCAGTCCATCAAGGATGAACAGGGCGCGCACCGTGCTCTCTCCGATGCGAGTCCGCGTTGACTGGCGCCAGTTCCATCGCCGACACGTCACCCCGGCGTCGTCCTTCCAGACGACTTCGCCGACCTTGGGGTACTCGATAGCAGGCCGCTCTTCGGCCACCACCTCGAACTCTTCCTCGCCAGTAGCGCGTACCAGCTGTGCGGGTCCGACGTAGTTGTCGACGTCCTCCCCGCCAAGCGGAAGCAGATGGGTGACCGAGATCGCGTTGTAGGTGTCGGTGATCCGGTCAATGCGCGGAAGACCACCGTCAACCCGGCGGACCAGCGCCTCGACGCTGGGCCTAGTGCGTTGCGGTTTCGCGCCGAATGAACGGTAGGCCTCCCGCCACGCCGCAAGCTCGTCGAGCTCCTCGGGGCGACGTCCGTCGAGCTCTTGGGCGATCTTCCGCTCAGCGTCGGCCAACAGCTGGTCGCTCGCGCCGTCACTCCCACCGGGAGCAAGTCCTTCTGCCAGCACGAGCAATGCCCTGTAGTCGGGTCGCAGCTGGAAGACGCTGCTCTCAACAGAAGCAGCATTGAGCCACTCCACCGCACGAAGCTGGGCTTCCATCAGTATCCTCCTACACCCGGCTGCAAGACCGTCATCGAGAAATGAACATCGTCGCTTCCTGCGCAGGCATATCCGTGCGATTGATCGCTGCGGACTACGACCGAGTCTCCCGCTGCGAGGTGCTCCACCATCGCGCCGACGTGGATCTCCAGTCGACCCTCGTGCACGAACAGCACTTCCCTCGTCCCCCGGGAATGGGGCTCACTGTCGTGCCGCTCTCCGGGAGCCATCACCCAGTCCCAGAGCTCAACGACCTGCGGCGGCTCGGTGGCCCCGACGAGGACCCCACGGCCACCGCTCGGCCCCCGCCACAAGACAGGCGCTTCTCCTGCCCGGTGAACACGAACAGGGGTCGTTGCCACGTCTTCGACAAGGTCGGACAGCCCGACGCCAAAGGCGCCCGCGAGCCGGAGCAACAGGCCGATACTGGGATTCGACTGGCCCTGTTCGATGAGCACGAGCGTCCGGCGCCCCACGCCGGATCGCTCTGCGAGCCCATCAAGCGTCCAGTTCCGCTCGGATCGCCAGCGCCGGACGCGTCCACCGATGACCTCAGCCACGGCATTCGCGTCGACGACATGGCTGTCTGATTCGCCCATAGGGGCATGATACTGCACTAGCAGTGCAGTCAGATAATTGAGGCTACCGCCGTCACCTGCTGATCGGCTGCACCACACAAGCCGGCAGTGCAATTCATTGCTTGTGTAGTGCAACACAGTGCCCTAGCATGAGCCCCTCGCGAAGGGAGCTGTTCAATGGCGAAACAGATCATTCCGGCCAGACAGCACGTGCCTCTCGGGGCTCAACTACTTCGGCGCAAGTCGGTCGATGCGATCATCGCCGACAACGAAGGCGTGGAACCGGGCCAGCAACTCCGCCGCACGCTGAACGTCTGGCACCTCACGATGATCAGCGTCGGCGCCGCGCTCGGAACAGGAATCCTGGTAATCCTGAGCACAGCCGTCCCCATGGCCGGGCCCGCGGTGTGGATCGCCTTCGTCCTCGCCGGGGTAACCGCGTTCCTCTCCGCCCTGTCATACGCCGAAATGGCTAGCCGTGTCCCGGTTTCTGGTTCGAGCTACTCCTACGCCTACGCAACGATGGGCGAGGGGATCGCGTGGGTCTGCGGGTGGTGCTTGGTGCTGGAGTACGCGGTTTCCGTCGCCGCGATCGCTGTCGGTGCCGGTCAGTACATCAACGAAGCGATCAGTGTTTTCGGTCTGAGCATCCCCGACGCCTGGATGCAGCCGCCCGGTTCCGGAGGGATCGTCAACGTACCTGCCGCGGTGATCGTCCTGCTCGCCACGCTGCCGCTCATTCGCGGAGCCAAGGAGAGCGCGTGGGTGAACACCCTCATGGTCCTCATCAAGGTCGGCATCCTCCTCTTCTTCACCGCAGTCGCTTTCACGGCGTTCAACGCGGGCAACTTCCAGCCCCTGGCCCCGATGGGCGTTGCCGGCATCTCCGCTGCCGCCTCGCAGCTGTTCTTCTCCTACATCGGCTTCGATGCGGCGTCCACCGCGGGCAATGAGGCGAAGAATCCACGCCGGGACCTGCCTCGAGCGATCATCGCTTCCATGATCATCGTGACGGTGCTGTACGTCCTCGTTGCGGTGGCTGCAGTCGGCGCACTGCCGTGGACGCAGTTCAGCGACTCAGAGTCGTCCCTCGTCACGATCCTGAGCGACATCACCCACCAACCATGGGTCGCGTTGCTCTTCTCGGTCGGTGCGGTCATCGCCATCGCGAGCGTGGTTCTGACTGTGCTGTACGGGCAGACCCGAATTCTGTTGACCATGTCCCGAGATGGTCTCGTACCGAAGCACTTCGGTCGTGTCTCCCCCAGGACCGGCACACCGATCGCGAACACCCTCATCGTTGGCGTTGCCGTCGCGATGACCGCAGCGTTCGTTCCGCTCGGGCAACTGGCCGATGCGACGAGTATCGGCACGTTGTTCGCGTTCTCCCTCGTGAACCTCTCGGTGATCTATCTTCGTCGAAACCGCCCGGACCTGCCGCACACCTACAAGGTGCCCCTGTACCCCATCACACCAGTGCTCGGGTTCTTGTTCTGCGGATTTCTCGCAGTGACGCTCGGTTGGGAGACCTGGGTCGTGTTCGGACTGTGGATGTCCATCGGTGTGCTGCTCTACTTCGCTTACGGCAGAAGCCATTCCGTCGTCGCCTCCACCCGCCAGGTGGAGCACCGGAAGACTGCGACTGCCGCACCGGACGAGAGCACCACCCAGAACCCCGTGTCACCCGGACACAGCTGAGCAACGGGAGGAAAGGCGTGTTCCGCTTGCGTTCTGATCTGGTTGAGTCGATAGTCGCGCATGCTCACCGTGACTATCCGCGCGAGGTCTGCGGTCAGCTCCTAGGGCCGGAGGGAGCGAGCCCTGAACGTTACGCACCGATGGCCAACGCCGACGACCCTGCGGTGCAGACGTACAGCTGGCGGTTCGATCCGACGGAACAGCTCGAGGTGCACCGGCAGGCTCTTGCCCGCGGCGAAGTCTCCCTCGCTGTCGTTCACTCGCATTCACGTGTGCCGTTGCGGCCCATGACTGATTCCGGGCTACCTGAGGCTTACCCCTCGCCGAAGGACATCGAGTTCATGGCGTTGCAGCCCGACGTGCGCTTCGTGATCGTAGCGTTGAAAGGGCGTGATGACACCGAGCCGGAGGTGCGATCCTTCTATCTCGACGAGACCGGTGAAGTCGTCGAGGACGAACTACGAGTGGAGTGATGTTGCGCAGATTCTGCATGCGTGCGGTCCGGCACAGCGGCGTTCAGGTGCCTACGGTGAAACCAGGCAGGATGCTCAGCAGCGGAATGATGGTCAAAGTGCAGATGGTCATCGACAAGACATTGCCGATGAACGGGTGGAAATCCGGCGGCAGGCGTTTCGAGATTTGAGCCGCCAGCGGTGGTCCCGCGAGAGCTCCGAGAGCAGCCCCTACAACGATGGCCTGGACCGTCGAGCCGTACGCCAGCACGGTTGCCGGCGCGACGGAAACGACCGGGACGAAGGTGGGATACGAGCCTGCGTCAGCCCAACGACGTTGGTAGAGGAGAACTCCAATCGTCGCAGTCAGCACCTGGGCCGTCAGCACACCGGGCAACAGACCGCTGCCCTGCAGCGGGGTCAACGGATTGAGCAGATAGGCCAGTACAGTTCCGGCTATAAGTCCGATCGCGGCGATTTCGTTGCCGTAGAAGGGTGCCTCGGTGAAGTCGGCGAGGACACGCCGGATCACCCATCCCGGTCCATGTCGAGAAGACGCGGTCGATGTGCTGGCTGGGACACTTTGCTGCACGGCCGCATCAGGTCTGTCCGAGGAGAAAGCGCCACCAGGTGACGGCATCCACGGCAGGCGTCGAGCGAGCAGAAACGCTATCAGAGCGCCGCCACACATGCCGGTGACGCTTCCGGTCACAGCAGGCAATCCAAGCGGATGACATACGAAGTTGACCGCTAGGAGCGCGATCGGCGTTGTCAGGGCTGCTCCGAGCACGGCGCCAGTGACTGCCACCGACCAACCCGCGCCGTAGACGAGGACGACAGCTGGCGGGACGGAGACGAATGGCACGAAGGTGGGCTGGGACGTACCGGTAGCGATCGAGGTCCAGCCCCAGGCAAGGTCCGAGAGCAGCAAGCCAAGGAGCGCAGAGCCCGCTACCCAAGGCCACAAGCCTGTCCCGTAGCTGATGGGAAATCCTGCCCATCGCCGAGCACGTTTCCAGGCGATGTGGGCGACCCATCCACCAAGGAGCATGCCCAGTCCGCCGAGTTCGGTATTGAAGAACTGGGCTTCGGTGGTTTCACTCCCCAACCGACGAAGGAACTGCGGGATACTGAAATATTCCTCGTACAGCTGGCTTTCGTCGTTGGGGAGCAGCTTCGGCATGGCATTGGACAAGGCGGTGAGAACGATGGCCAGTGCCGTGGTGACTGCTACCACGGCTAGCCCGGCGAGCCACCGCATGACCGCAGTCGATGCCTTTGATGTCAATGGGTTTGGATGGTTCTCAGTGGTGCGTGTCATGAGTGCCTTGTCAGCGGGGAAGTCTGTTGCCATCGCAGTACCCGGGACGGGTGTCGGCGAGATGACTGCGGTGTCCACGGGGGATTCGTTGTGTTCTTTCGAGCAGCACCTAGCAGGCGCGCAGGACAACGACTGATCGTCTGGTGAGAGTCCTTTGCACGCTGTTCGATCAACCGCGCACAGCAGGATGTCCGATGTACGCAGCTCAGCTATGGATGAAGGTCAGCGGACCTGCAGTGCAGTGGGCACCCCGGCCTCAGTTGCTCGGCTGGACCGGGGTGCCTGCGCTCATTCCCCTTCCGCAGCACTCGAGCGAGCGACGTTCATCGCATGTGCCTCCTCGACGGAGTCAGTCGCCGGAACCGAACCCGGCAGCGCTTGTCGTGCAGACTCCTTGAGTGTTGCGACAACGACGACGCCGACGACGGACATCGCGATGAGGTAGTACGCCGCGAACAAGTGGTCACCGCTCCACCGGATGAGCGACTCGATGAACAGAGGCGCGGTGCCGCCGAAGATGGCGACGCTGATGTTGTACGACATGCCAAGGCCGCCGTACCGGTGACTCGTCGGAAAGAGCGCCGGGAAGGTCGAGGCGAGCGCACCCATGTAGAGCGCGACTGGGGTGCCCACCATCGCGAGTCCCACCACGACGAGCCCGATCTTCCCCGTGTTGAGAAGGAGGAAGGCCGGTGTGCTCAGCACGATGACGCAGCCCGACGCGATCCAGAGCACAGCCTTTCGCCCGATCCGATCCGAGAGCATTCCGACGAAGGGCATGGAGCATGCCATGGCGATGAGCAACGGAACGCTCACGAGGTTGCTCGAGACGGAGTCGAAGCCCCGAACATCGGACAGGTACGTGGGCATGTACGACGTGAATGCGTAACCAACAGTGTTTGCAGCAGCGACGAGACCGAGCACCTGGAGCATCTGCCGCCAGTACTGCCGGACAAGGCCGACCGGGCCTAGCGCATGTGTCAGTACCTCAGTCCCTGACGCTCTGCGAGCCTTGAGCTGTTCGTACTGGGGAGTTTCTCCAACACGCAGTCGGAAGTAGATCGCGATGAGCCCGAGCGGCGCAGCGACCAGGAAGGGAATCCGCCACAGGCCATCCACCATTGCCTGCTGGCCGAACGTCACCTGGAGGACGGTGACGAACACCGCGCCGAGGGTGAAGCCAAGGTAACTGCCCGTGTCGAGGAATGCCGTGTAGAAGCCACGCTTACGGTCAGGCGCGCTCTCGCTTACGAACGTGATCGCGCCTGTGAGCTCACCGCCAGCGGAGAAGCCCTGCACGATCTTCAGGATGATGAGGAGGAGAGCGGCCCAGATGCCGATCGCGTCGTAAGCCGGCAGGGTGCCGATGAGGAAGGTCGCAGCGACGACGAGTGCAAGCGTCGTGAAGAGCACACGTTGGCGCCCGACCCGATCACCGAGCCAGCCGAAGAACAGTCCGCCCAACGGCCTGAACAGATAGGTGCTCGCGAAAGTCCCAAGCATGAAGAGGACCTGCGCCCCGGAGTCCGCTTCGGGGAGGAACACCGGCCCCATCGTGACGATGAGGTAGCCGAAAACGCCGACGTCGTACCATTCCATGAGATTGCCGACGAAGGCACCTCGGACAGCGCGGTGCAGGCGCGCCCGGTCGATGAAGAGAACCGTACCGGTATCGGGCGCGGTAGGGCTGCTGGCTCCCGATGCACCCGACGAGCCAATAGGAGTGGACATGACGACTCCTTTGTCTGTGTCCTTAGGTCCGCTCGCGCGGGTTCGTCAGCCGAAAACGGCGGTGTAATAGGTGAGGTACGCGGCGAGGTTCGACGTGAGATCGCGATGGTCCGTGAGCGGGTTGACCTCGGTCACGGCAAAGGCATCGATGTGAGGTGCGAGTGCTCGTACCGCGTCGATGGCCTGCCGAGACGTCAGGCCGCCAGGCTCATGTGCGCCGGCCCCGGGGGCATGGGCCGGGTCGATCGCATCGATGTCGAAGCTCAGCACGATGTGGTCGGCACCCCGGACATGATCGAGTATCCGCTCAACCGAGAGTTCGACGCCGATCCGGTGGAACTCACCGGCGGTGATCTGCGCCGGGCCGAGTTCGTTCACGGCCTTGCGTGAACTGGGGTAGTTAAAGTGCCGCAGTCCGATCTGGATCGCGTGTTCCCGGTCGACGCGCTCAAGCTCAAGCCCACGTCGCATACCGCTCGAGTGGCTCCACGAACCCTGCCGCTCGTTGTGATCCATGATGTCGAGATGGGCATCGAAGTGGATGACTCCCAGGCGTCCCAACGTCGCCCTGTGCACTCCATCGACAAGGGCGTAAAGGACGCTGTCGTCCCCGCCGAGGACGAGCGGCACCGTGCCGGCGCGGACGGACTCGGCGATCTGGACCGCCGAACGGTCGAGTGTGGTCTTGACATCGTGCGGCACGACGGAGACATCGCCGGCATCCTCGATGTTCGGTGCTGGGTGAAGCTCTCCGGTGTCGAGCGAGTAGACCTCGCCATCCTCCGCACGCATCGTCATCCAGGCGAGTTGCTCACGAATCCGCGCAGGGGCATACCGCGATCCCGGCCATCCGAGCGTTGCTGCCCCATCGAACGGAATGCCGATGAGCTCGTACCGCCGTCGTTCTCGCGCTGCCATGCGCCCGCCTCTCGCTTCGAGTCACACCGAACTCTCTGTTCGGTGCCCAACATCTTGCGGAGCGCAGGCAGGTATGTCATACACTACTTCGGCGATATCGATGAGTGCGGATCGACAGATCAGTGAACGAAATCGGGAGACGGGTTGAGCGTCACCGTCGGCGATCTGCTCGGCGTGGCCGAGCTCAAACTGCGCTGCATCGCAGGCGCTGCCGGCCTGTCGAACGTCGTGCGCTGGGTCCACGTGTCCGAAGTCGAGGACCCCACTCCATGGCTGTCTGGCGGCGAGTTCCTGCTCACGACATTGTTCGTTCGTCGGCCAGATGCCGACCCCGAGCGCGTCTTCGACGCATTCGCGAGGACCGGTGTCGCCGGTATCGGATGCGGGGTCAACGATCAGAATCCACATGTCCCCGATCGATGGGCGGAGCTCGCCGAAGCTCGAGGTATCCCGCTCCTCGTAGTGCCCCTGAAAACGCCGTACATCGCCATCTCGGAGTACGTCGCAAGCGCCCGGATCGAAGCCGAGCATCGACGCCTGCGCACACTCATGGTTGCCGAGACAGCACTCGCTGATCTAAGCCTCACCGAGGACACGTGTGAGCCACTCGTCCACGAGCTCGCCCGCCGGCTGCGCTGCGGCGCTGCGGTCGTCGATCGGTCACGTACCACCCTCGCCGCGTCCGGACCCGGAGCAGCAAATTTTGTCAACGAGTTCGCCGAAACGTTCGAACGCTTCCAATCCGGCTCGGACCCCGCCTCGGGCAGCATCCGCGAGTCGGACAGAGACGTCGTCGTAAACCGCGGCCCAGGCGCCGATGCTCCAACACTCCTCGTCGTACGGGATACCCGCTTCGATGACCAGGAACGGCTCCTCCTGGCCAGCACAGCTTCACTCCTCGCCCTCCAGCTGTCGAGAAACCACGTCCTCCGCGAGCCAGAAAGACACCTCCGCACTGCTTCGTTGCAGGCGATCACCGATCCACGCACCTCAGAAGAGACGCGCCACCTCTTGCTTGCCGCACTCGGGATCGAGCAGTCCAACAGCATTCGCGTTGTTCTGGCCAAGGTCGACGCGCCACCCAGCCTTGCCGAAGTTGAGACGTTCGAGCGCTGTTCTCACGACGCCGGGTGGTCGGCTAGGGCCTGGTCCACAGACAGCACCATCGGCGCGCTCTTAGTACGACGCCCTGAAACGGATCCGACGACGCGGGTCCAACCAGCGGCACTCTCCGCTGCACTTCAAGCCTGGCTTGAATCGTGCAGATCCTCGACTGCAACCACTCGCATCGGTATCTCCCGCACCGCCCGTTCGGTTCAGGTCCTGGCCCTACACGACGAGGCGACTGGCCTGGCCACGCTCGCCTCTCAACTGCGCCGGACCGTCATCGCTGCCGGCGACCTCCCGCTCGAAAGCGTCGTTCCTGCAGCACTTCCGCCCGAGACAATGAGGTACCTCCGCGCCGCGACATGGGATCGGTTGACCGACGTTGCCCTCAAACACGCGCTCGAGGCCTACCTCGACGCCAACGGCGTCGTAGACATCGCAGCACGCGCGCTCGCGGTACACCGCCAAACCCTTCGACGAAGAGTGCACAGCGCGGGTGAACTACTCGGGCTCGATCTCGACTCAGCAAACGTACGCGCACTCCTGACGGTCACAAGAGGCGTTGACCAGTTGTGATAGCTGACCGCGAGAATCGCACGATGATCACAGCAACGCGACGAGTCCAGTAGCAGGTGAAACACCGTCAGATACCGGCGCCGTATCTGAGGCGCATTTCTCGTTGATGGCGCTCACCACGGGGCATACGAGCTCGGACGGAATCCTGCTCAGCGCCCACTGCGCCGCAGGAACAGCAACAACCGACTAGCTGGACTGCGACAACAGCGACACTGAGCTGGGGCACGACTCGACACCGCTATCTCTGCCGTCCCGGTGGCTCTGATCCAGCAATCGGCTGATGAGGATCAGACCGTCGTCGGCATGACGCCTGGCTCAAGCGCACAGGACCACTCGCAGTCAGCTCGAGGACGCGACCGCGCTCGCCACCAGAGGCCGGCGACAACAGTTCGAGTTGGCCTCTTGACTTCAACCCACAACCGCCGCAGGATCAGATCTGCGATCGCAGATCTGAGATCTGGAGCGAAATGTGATCACAGGTAACCACGCTCCAGCTCCGTCACCTCCCGCTTTCCCAGCCTGAGGAGCACTTCTTGAAGTACCTGATCGATGAAGTCGACCCTGAGCGGACGTTCCTCAATGCGCCGTACCAACCAGACCCAGCACAGGTAGACACCCCGTACGCGTTCATCGGGCTGCCCTTCGGCCCGCCTTATCACGCAACCGACCTGACACTGTGCGCAGGCGGAGCCGACGAGGTGCGAAAGGAGTCATATCGCCAGGCCTACGCGCTGAACTGGGACCATTACGACTTCGACTACGGCGATGTCCTGTTCCCCGACGACACTCCCACGGTCACCGATCTCGGCACTCTGCCGTCAGACTTCCGCAACCCGGACGCGGTGTGGGACGACGGCATCGACTTGTTCACCAGCTTGGTCTCCCGCGGTACCGTCCCGCTCGTCGTCGGCGCGTTTGACTCGATCCCTCCGATCATCGGCGGCGCGTTCACGTCCGAGAAGATCAACGTCTTGCAGATCGATTCCCACTTGGACTTCCGCCACGAGCGCTACGGCGTGACTCGCGGGTTCTCCAGCCCGATGCGTCGGCTCCGCGAGTACCCCTGGGTCAACGACATCGTCCAGGTCGGCCTGCGAGGTGCGGGCAGCGCTCGTACGCAGGACGTCAAGGACGCTCTTGACTCAGGCAACCGGTTGATCACCGCCTGGGATGTGCACGAGCATGGCGCACAGAAGGTTCTGGACTCACTCACCAGCGACGGCCGTTGGCTGATCACGATCGATTGCGACGGCCTCGACACCTCGATCGCTCCGGCCATCGGCGCCCGCGAGCCAGGCGGGCTCACCTTCCACGAAGCGCGCACATTGGTATCCGGTCTCGCCCGCCGCAACAAGGTCGCCGCGTTGGTATTCACCGAGTACCAACCGGCGCTCGACATCCAGTCGATCACCGCGCACACCATCCTCCGCTTGATGATCAACGTCATCGGCGCGCAGCGGTCGCCCAAGGCTGAAGTACCCTTTACCACAAGCAGCTGAGGGACTCCCGAGAGCGACAGAAGGTAGCGATGCACTTTGAGGTCTGGCGGCTGGCCGCGAAGACGGATGCGGCCATCGCTCTCACTGTGTGCAGCGGTAACAGCGCTCTCCTCGGACAAACAAAGCCCGGTGTAGCGGCGCGTCATGGACAGCATCGGCAGCAAGGCGACATCGAATGATGAACACCACTGACAGCACAGCGCCGAAAGGCCACGCGGACACCGCTCACTCCGCGGCTGGACCGCACGATCCCCTTGCACAGCTGGACGCGATCGAGGTCCGGCCGGCAGGCCAGGAGGTCTACGAAGCGCTCAGGCGCGAGATTATCCGCGGCCTGCCGCCCGGCACCGTGCTTCGCCAAGCGGCACTCGCCAAGAGATTCCAGATCAGCACGATGCCGGTCCGCTCGGCCATTGCACGACTCGAGTCCGAGGGGCTGGTCGAACAACGCCCGCGGCGCGGCGCGATCGTCACCGATCTCACCGTCGACAACTTCACCGAGATCTACGACATCCGCATCGCGTTAGAAGGCGTCGCCGTCCGACGTGGATGTGTCAATCTCACCGACGAAGACCTCGTCAGGATGCGCCAGTATCACCGTCAGTTGGCTTCGATCAGGCTCAACGACGAGGACGACATCGACCGATATCTGTCCGGCGAATGGCAATTGCATGATGTGTGCTACGAGGCGGCCGGGCGCCCACGACTCATGCAACTGATCCGCATCCATCGACGCCACGCCGAACGGTATTTTCGGCGATACCTGGGTACACGCCTCAACATCGAGGCCGATGTGGAGAACCAGGGAACGCTGCTAGCAGCATGTGAGGCGCGCAACCCTGACCGCGCCGAGTCCGCCCTTCGGGCGCTGTTCGACTACACAACCGAACGGCTAGTACCTGAACTTACTGCTGGTACTTCCCCGAATACGGGGCCGAGCACCGCATAACGTCGCGAAGACCGGCGCACCGCACAACAAGCACTGCGCCGGCTACAAACGCTACCGCCGTGCCATCCCGGCTGATGGATGGAACCTGCGATCACTGCTGTCCAAGCAGCGACGCCGATCCACACCCTGCTACCCCCACGCAAGGCGCCTACGAGCGACTCGCGTGGTGCGCCGTCAGCAGTTGACCTTGGCCGAACGCCGAAGCAGAGCAACGCCCATCTCTGCCCTGTGAGCACCTCTGCTCGCAATCATTTACGACCCCGACAAAGGAGTCGGCAATGTTCGACAAGATCGTCATCATCATCTACTTCGCCCTCATGCTCGGCGCCGGCTATGTGGGTAGTCGGCGGAACCGGAACTCGGATGACTTCACCGTCGCCGGGCGAAAACTCGGACCGTCCATGTACACCTCAGCCATGAGTACAGTCGTGCTCGGCGGAGCTGCGACCGTCGGCGGGGTCAGTCTCGGCTACCAGCACGGCGTCTCCGGCATGGCACTGGTCTTGATGCTCTCGCTCGGTATCGCGATGATCGGCGTGTTGTTCGCCGGGACAGTGCACCGCAATGGAGTGCGTACCGTCCCCGAAGCACTCGAGCGGGCCTTCGGGCGCACATCCGGGTTGCTCGGATCAGTAATCGTGATTTTCTATACCCTATTCGTCGGCGTCGCGCAGATCATCGCGATCGGCACTGTGCTGACCGTCGTGTTCGACATGCCAAGGGCCCTGGCGGCGGCGGTGGGCTGGGCCGTGATCACGCTGTACAGCGTCGCAGGCGGCATGTGGTCGATCACCATGACCGACGTCATCCAGTTCCTGATCAAGACAGTCGGAATTTTTGCGCTGCTGCTGCCCATGGCGATCGCCGAAGCAGGCGGACTCGGCTCGCTGCAGGAAAAACTCCCCACGACCTACTTCGACCCGGTCGGCATCGGAGTCAGCACCATCGCTGCCTATTTCTTGCTGTTCTTCTTTGGATTCCTGATCGACCAAGGGAACTGGCAGCGACTCGCTACCGCACGGTCGGAACGTGTAGCCCGGTGGGGAGCCCTTGTCTCCGGGGTCTACTGCGCCCTGTACGGATTGGCCGGCGCACTCATCGGTACGGCAGCAAAGGCGCTTCTGCCTACACTACCTACCGCGGACGACGCCTACGCCTCGGTCGCCTCTCTCGTACTACCCGCCGGCGTGTTCGGTGTTGTCATTGCTGCTGCTCTGGCAGCATCGATGTCGACGGCCAGCGGCCTTCTGATCGGATCATCGACCGTTCTCACCGGAGACGTCTTGCGTCCGAAATACGGGGAGCGCATGAACTCGCTGCGAGCCAACAGGTTCGCTCTTCTGGCAGTGTGCGTGGCCGCGCTGGCCATCGCCCTCGCGATGGATTCCGTCGTCGGCGCGGTCACAGTTGCCACAGACCTGCTCGCCGCGGGGTTGTTCATCCCCATCACCTTCGGGCTGCTGTGGCGCCGCTCGACAGCGTTCGCTGCAGTGGCTTCCATTGTCGCTGGGTCTGTGGTGTGCATTGTCTTCATGATCCTAGACGGCTTGTACGCGAATGAACCCGTCATGTTCGGGATGCTCGCCAGCCTTGTCGCCTTCGCCGTGGCATCTCTGATCAGGAAGAAGGAACCTGCCGACTCCGAGAGCACTTCGACAGACGTGCCAGTCGTCCAAACACGAAAGTCTTGACTGTCGCAGCTCACCTTTTCTGAAGCCAGTGGGAAATGTGAATCGCTGAGTCGCACCTACTACTGTACTGTGTGATGACTTCGCCTCTCTGGGGTCAGCGGTTCACCACACTGTCGCCCGTCGACGGTGCCCGCTCTGACTGCGCAGGCCGAAGTCCGCCAGGCCCCAACACCTTCAGGATTCCTGCAGTCGGCGCGACCATCGCGATGTGCTGCGCCTTGCAGCTAGGTTCAGAGCGCATCTCTTGTTCTCGACTTTCGATCAAAAGAGGCCACAGCCCCAGCAACCGCATGGAGGTTGCTGGGGCCGTGGCCTCTGCGGCAGGTCTTCAGACCCGGGTCGAGCTCAGAGCTCGCCCGCGGCCAGGGCCTCGATCGCCTTGCGGACGCCCTCACCGTAGGCCGGGTCGGCCTTGGTGCAGTTGGCGATGTGCCGTTCGACGGTCGCCTCGGAGGCGCCGTTGATGGCACGCGCGGTGTTCTCGAAGAGCACCTGCTGCTGGTCCGCCGACATGTTGCGGAACAGGTTGCCGGGCTGCTCGAAGTAGTTGTCGTCGTCCTCGCGGTAGTTGAACCGGTCGGCGACGGCACCCACGGCCTGGGCCGGGTCGCGGTAGGAGGCCTGCTCCTGCCAGCGGCCGTACGAGTTCGGCTCGATGCCCGGGGTGGCTCCCTGGTTGCCGTCGACGCGCATGGCGCCGTCGCGGTGGTAGGAGTTCACCGGGTTCTTCGGCGCGTTGACCGGGATCTGGTGGTGGTTCACACCCAGGCGGTACCGCTGGGCGTCACCGTAGGAGAACAGCCGGCCCTGCAGCATCTTGTCGGGCGAGAAGCTGATGCCCGGCACCACGTTCGCCGGGGTGAAGGCGGCCTGCTCCACGTCGGCGAAGTAGTTCTCCGGGTTGCGGTTGAGCTCCCACTCGCCGACCTCGATCAGCGGGTAGTCCTTCTTCGACCACACCTTGGTCAGGTCGAACGGGTGGAACTTGTAGTTCTCCGCGTCGGCCTCCGGCATGATCTGCACGTACAGCTTCCACTTCGGGAAGTCGCCGTTCTCGATCGACTCGTACAGGTCGCGCTGGTGGGACTCGCGGTCCTTGCCGACCAGCGCCTCGGCCTCGGCGTCGGTCAGGTTCTTGATGCCCTGCTGGGTGCGGTGGTGGAA
>NZ_JBFAKG010000079.1:34422-49974 GCF_040655595.1 Saccharopolyspora sp. NPDC050389 | reverse complement strand
TAGAAAGCCGAACCGGGGCTGCGGGCCGGATGTCAAGCCGTTCACCCCCGAAGGGGCGGCCGCAAGGCCGGGCTTGACCTCCGGCACGCAGCCCCCACCCTCCACCCATCGCGGGGATGGCCCCAAAAGATACCGAACCTCTAAAAGTCCCAACCCCGAGCAAAACCCAAACCGCAAAACCCAAACCCAACCAAAACCCCAAATCAAGCCGCGGACTCAACGTCCTCCAGCTCACCCTCCGCCCGAGCCTCCGGCTCCGCGGCAGCCCGCCGAGAACGGCTCCGCTTCGCGAGCCAAATCCCCACCCCGACGAGCACCACGACAACGACCAGCACCCAACTGGCCCGCCCCAGCATCTCCTCGATGTACTTCGCCGAAGCCCCGGCGGCCCACCCGATGCTCACGTGCGTCGCGGACCACGCAACGGCCCCGATCAGCGACGACACGAAGAACCGCCCGTAAGACATCCCGCTCGCCCCGGCCGCGGCGGGCATCAGGGTCCGCACCACCGGCAGGAACCGCGCCACCAGCACGGCCCCCACACCCCACTTGCACAGCAGTTCCCCGGCCCGGTCCCAGTGCTTCTGGCCGAGCTTCCGAACCACCTTCGTCTCGCGCATCTTCAGCCGGTAGCGGCGCCCCAGCCAGAATCCGATGTTGTCGCCGACCGCCGCGCACACCGCGACAACGGAGGCCAGCAGGATGAAGAACCCGACGTCGGTCACCGCCGCCGAGGCGATCAGCAGCCCGCTCTCGCCGGGCACCAGGAAACCTAAGCCGAGGGTGCATTCGCCGAGCACCAATGCGCCGGTCACCAGTACCAATAGCGGCTTCGGCAAGCCTCCGACGACTGCCAGGATGTCGCTGATGAAGGTCACGGGACGGGCTCCTCGGCATGCGTGCTGGCTTGACCTCGTTCACGCTACCGGCGTAACCGCGCCCCAGTCTCCGGAATGCCCCTTAGCCTTCCCTGAGACCGGGGTCACACCAGCCCTTCCGGGTCAGCACGCCTTCACCCACGAGCATTCCAGGGCACTTTCGTCGACCGGCGTGCCCGGGTCGTCTACGTGCGTGCGCGACTTCGGCACGTGCACCCGGCCGCTCGGCCGGTCGTCGGCACCGTCGTACTCGGCCAGCCGGATCGCGATCGCGTCCTCCAGGTCGCGCGGGGAGCCGCCGAGGAAGTCGTTGAACACCACCGAGAAGACCAGCTCGCGACCGTTGGCGGCGGTGACGTAACCGGACAGCGACGTGACACCGGTCAGCGACCCGGTCTTGGCGTGGACGTTGTTCTGCGCCGCGGTTCCGGCCATCCGGTTGCGGAGCGTGCCGCCGACCATGCGGTCCGCCACCCCGGCGACCGGCAGCGCGTCGTACCAAGACCGGAACCAGGGCCGCTCGCGCGCGTTGTCCAGCAGCAACGCCAGCTGTTCCGGCGTCACCTGGTCCATCGTGGACAGACCAGAGCCGTCCACCACGCGCAGCACGTCCGGGTTCACGCCGAGGCCGCTCAGCTTCTCGGTCAGCACCTCGAGCCCGGCCGACCAGCTGCCCTCGCCGCGAGCTTCCCGTCCCATCGCTTTGACCAGGATTTCCGCGTGCCCGTTGTTGCTCAGCTTCAGGAACGGGACGAGCAGTTCCCGCAGCGGCATCGACTGCCGCGAGGCGAGCGCCCGCGCGTCGGCCGGCGCGGCTCCCTCTCCCGTCCCCTTGACCACCACGCCGCGCGCGGCCAGTGCGCGGGTGAAGATGTCGGCGGCGTACGCGGATGCGTCCGGCACCGAGGTGAAGTCCTCGAACGGCTGCGCACCGGCCGGAACGCTCCCGGTCACCACGACCCGGGAGCCGCCGTGGTCGCGCTGCACGGTCACGTCGGGTTCGCTGTCCGCGGCGGAGGTGGTGGTCCGGTTGTCGATCCGCACAACACCGGTAGCCGGTTCCAGTCGCACCTCGGCCCGGCTTCCTTCGACCGTCGGGCTGACCCGCACGAGCACGGTTCCGGCGTCGAAGTCGGTGTTCGGCGCCGCAGTCAGCGCGGAAACCGGTGCGGCGTAGTAGTACGGCTCGTCGTCCCAAGCCCAGCCGGTGCCCATCGGCACGTCGTCGAACCAGGTGTCGTCGGTGAGCAACCGACCGTGCACCACCCGAATCCCGGACGCCGCAACCTGTTCCGCGAGCCGTTCGTAGTCGGCCGCGAGCAGTGTCGGGTCACCGGTGCCGCGCAGGTAGAGGTCGCCGAGCAACACCGGCCCGTGCTGCTGCGCGGCGGTCACGACGTCGGTGCGGAACCGGTAGTCCGGCCCCAGCGCTTCCAGCGCCGCGGCCGAGGTGAGCAGCTTCGCGTTCGACGCCGGGGTCGCGCGGTCGGTCGCCTGCCTGCTGTAGAGCACCTCGTCGGTGGCCGGGTCGCGCACCACGACACCGGCGTGCGACCCGTTCAGCCGCTGGTCGGCGAGGATGTCATCGAGGTCGACGCGCAGCGCGTCCGGCCCACTGGGTGCCGCTCCGGATGGTGCGACGAAGGCGACCGAAGCACCGAGCGCCACGGCCAGCCCGAACGCCAGTCCCCATCGTCGACGCATGCGAAGCTCCCTCGGCTCGCCCGAACAGATCATGCAGAGTAAGCACGATCGTCACAGGCGGTCAACGGAACTGCTCAGCCGACGGCGATCGCAGTCGCCATGGCCAGCAGCGCACCGCCGCAGCACCGCTCGAAGACCTTCCGCCGGCGCGGGTCGGAAAGGAAGGCGGACAGCCACCGCACCGAGGGCACCACCACCAGCCACCACGCCGCGAACGCGGACACCGCGACGCCGCTGAGCAGCGCGGCCTGCTTCACCGGTTCCGCCGCCGGGTCCATGGCCTGCGGCAGCAGCGTCAGGAAGGTGAGCATGACCTTCGGGTTGAGCACGTCGGTCAGCAGCCCGCGCAGGAAGACGGCGCGACCGGAGCTGGGCACGTCCACCTCCGGAGCCCCGGACACCGCCCCGGACTTGCGAAAGATCTGCAGGCCCATCCAGCCCAGGTAGGCGACGCCGATCACCTTCACCACCAACAGCGCCGCGGGCACGGTCATCACCAGCGCGGACAGCCCCAGGGTCGCCGCCGTCGCGTGCAGCAGCAGCCCGCAGGTGACGCCCGCCGCCGCGAGCCAGCCCCAGCGCGCGCCGTTGGCGGCGTTGCGGGTCACCAGCACGAAGTCCGGCCCCGGTACCAGGACGATCACCAGCAGCGCCAGCAGGAACGACCCCCAGGCGATGTGCACGACGGCTCCTTAGAACGAAATCAGCGGTGGATTGCGCATATCTTCCGCCGTTCGTTCGCCGTCTCGCCAGCAGCGCCGTAGCATGTTCGGTTGTGCAGGAATCTGTAGAACTGGATTCGGTGGACTGGCGAATCCTGGAGGAATTGCAGAACGACGCGACCTTGCCCAACCGCGTGCTCGCCGAGCGGGTCGGGCTAGCGGCTTCCAGCTGCCTGCAACGGGTTCGGCGACTTCGGGAACAGGGCGTGATCACCGGATCGCACATCGACGTCAACCCGGCGGCGACGGGGCTGGCGCTGGAGGCGGTGGTGGCGATCAACGTCCGCCCGCACACCCGCCAGGTCGTCGACCAGTTCCGGGAATTCGTGATGGGGCAGCCGGAAACCCGTTCGCTGCTGCACGTCAGCGGTCAGGCGGACTTCCTGCTGCACGTGGCGGTCGCCGACACCAAGCACCTGCAGGAGTTCCTGGTGGACAAGCTCGCGTCCCGCACCGAGGTCCGGCACTTCACCAGCTCGATCGTGCTGGAGCAGCTGCACACGCGAGCCCTGACGCCGCCGCAACACCTGCGCCCGAAGCGCCGCCGCCGATCCGGCGAGGGGTGATCAGTCGCCGACGCGGAGCAGACCTTCTTGTACGACGGTCGCGACGAGCTGGCCGTCGCGGGAGAAGAACCGGCCGGTGGCCAGGCCGCGAGCGCCGGAGGCGCTGGGCGAGGCGCAGTCGTAGAGCAGCCACTCGTCGGCGCGGAAGCGCCGGTGGAACCACATCGCGTGGTCCAGGCTCGCCCCGTTGACCTTGTCCAGGCCCCAGTACACGCCGTGCCTGGCCAGCACCGCGTCGAGCAGCGTCATGTCGGACGCGAAGGCCGCGATGCACACGTGCAGCAGGTCGTCGTCGGGCAGCACGCCGTCGGCGCGCATCCACACCTGGCTGCGGGCCTCGCGCGGGCCGCTCTCTCGGCTCACCCACGGCGGCTCGGTCACGTAGCGCACGTCGATCGGCCGCGGCTGGGCGCGCCCGAGCTTCTCGATCATCGAGCCGATCTGCTCGCCGTAGGTCGGCAGCGTCTCCGGGTCCGGGACCTCGGGCATCGGCTCGGCGTGGTCGATGCCGTCCTCGTCGACCTGGAAGGACGCGGAAAGCGAGAAGATCGCCTTGCCGCGCTGCACGGCGACCACGCGGCGCGTGGTGAACGACCGGCCGTCGCGGGTGCGGTCGACCTCGTAGACGATCGGGATGCTCGGATCGCCGGGCCGGATGAAGTAGGCGTGCAGCGAGTGCACCCGCCGCTCCGGCGGCACCGTGCGGCCTGCGGCGACCAACGCCTGGCCGGCGACCTGACCGCCGAACACGCGGACCGGCGAAGAGGCCGGACTGACGCCGCGGAAGATGTTCTCCTCGATGCGTTCGAGGTCGAGCAGCGCGACCAGGCTGTCCAGCACCGGTTGGCCGTGCGGCATGCCGTTGACGTCGAGCGGCACCTCACCCTGCAAGTGGGTTCCGGCCGGATCGGCCGCGGCGGCTCGGGCAGCTTCGGTCACTGCGCGCTCCTCGGGGTTGTACGCCGGATCGCCGGACGGGAGCGCCGGGTGGCTCCCGTCCGAGAATGCGGATCAGACGTGGTCTTCCTCGCCCAACCGGTGCACGCGGATGAGGTTGGTGGAACCGACCGTGCCGGGCGGCGAGCCTGCGACGACGACGACCATGTCGCCGCGCTGCGATCGGCCGATCGACAGCATCGCCTGGTCCACCTGCCGCACCATCTGGTCCGTGGTGTCCACCCTAGGCACCAAGAACGTCTCCGTCCCCCAAGTGAGAGCGAGCTGACTCCGCACGGATTCCTCGGGGGTGAACGCCAGCAGCGGCAGCCTGGTGTGCAGCCGGGCGAGCCGCCGCACGGTGTCGCCGGACTGCGTGAAGGCCACCAGTGCCTTGGCGTTGAGACGTTCGCCGATGTCGCGCGCCGCGTAGGAGATGACGCCGCGCTTGGTGCGCGGGACGTGGCTAAGCGGCGGCGGCGCCGTCGATCCCGCCTCGACCGCTTCGACGATGCGAGCCATCGTCTGCACGGTCTCGATCGGGTAGCGGCCGACGCTGGTCTCGCCGGAGAGCATCACCGCGTCGGTGCCGTCGAGCACCGCGTTGGCGACGTCGGAGGTCTCCGCCCGCGTCGGACGCGAATTGTTGATCATGGAATCGAGCATCTGGGTCGCGACGATGACCGGCTTCGCGTTCTCCCGCGCGATCCGGATCGCCTTCTTCTGGACCAGCGGAACGTGTTCCAGCGGCAACTCGACGCCGAGGTCACCGCGGGCGACCATGACGCCGTCGAAGGCCAGCACGATGGCCTCCAGGTTGTCCACCGCTTCCGGCTTCTCCAGCTTCGCGATCACCGGGACGCGGCGGCCGACCCGGTCCATCACCTGGTGCACCAGGTCGATGTCGGCCGGGCTGCGGACGAAGGACAGCGCGATGAAGTCCACGCCCAGCTCGAGCGCGAACTCCAGGTCCTCGATGTCCTTCTGGGACAGCGCGGGCACCGAAACATCCATGCCCGGCAAGGAAATTCCCTTGTTGTCCGAAACCGGACCACCTTCCGTCACCTCGCAGACGACGTCGGTGTCCTCGACGCCGGTGACGGTCAGCCCCACCTTGCCGTCGTCGACCAGAAGTCGGTCGCCGACCTTGGCGTCGTTGGCGAGGCCCTTGTACGTGGTGGACACCCTGTCGTGGGTGCCCTGGACGTCGTCGACCGTGATGCGCACGATGTCGCCGGTCCGCCACTCCACCGGCCCGGCGGCGAACTTGCCGAGTCGGATCTTCGGTCCCTGCAGGTCGCCCAGGATGCCGACGGCACGGCCGGACTCCTTGGCCGCGGCTCGGACCATCTCGTAGACCTGCTGGTGATCGGCGTGGCTGCCGTGGCTGAAGTTCAGCCTGGCGACGTCCATTCCGCTGCTGACGAGCTCAGCCATCTTCTCCGGTGTGGCGGTGGCTGGGCCCATGGTACAAACGATCTTGGCTCGTCGACTCACGTTATGCCAGCGTAGTCTGTTGACCGACGCGCGCAGCACGCAGCCATGCCTGTCGACGTCGATCGGGGAGATCGTTGCTGGATCATTACAGAACGCGGCTCACCCGGATTCCGTTCGGGGTCGCGGTGCTGGCCAGCCTGCTCATCCTGTTCATGCCGGCATCCGGGGTGCCGACCGCGCCGCCGGGCACCGACAAGGTGGTGCACTTCGCGCTGTTCGCGGCGCTGGCCGCGACCGGCCGGATCGCCGGGTTCCCGACGTCGCGGCTGCTTCCAGGACTGGTGGGCTACGCGATCACGTCGGAGATCCTGCAGGGCCTGCTGCCGATCGGCCGCAGCTGCGAGGTCGCCGACGGCCTGGTCGACGTGGCGGGCGCGGCGGCGGGCTGGGCGATCATCGCGGCGGCGCGGCGGGTGCGACGGGTGCGGCGGATCAGCGACGCTTCTTCTCGGTGACTCCGATGTGGTCGGCGCACCACTGGTTGAGTTCGCGCACCGCGCTCCAGGACTGGCGGACCCGGTCGATGCAGGCGCGCTCGTGCAGGACGTCGTCGGATTCCCAGGCGTGGAACGCGTAGAGCGTGCGATGCCGCAGCAGGTCCAGCCGGGGATGCCCGGCGGCGAAACCGCGCGGCCGGCTCTTGAGCGTCTCCCCCGCGATCTCCCAGCCCCGCTCGACGAGCGCGGCCAGCAACGACCGCAGCCGCTCGCCGTGGATTTCGGTGTCGACCGCGGCGCGGAACCGGGCCAGCTGGTCGGACTCGGTGTGGTAGCAGCCCCCGGCGACGAGCATGCCGTCCGCGCTGACCTCGACGTAGTAGGCGCCGCCACCGCGCCCCAGCTCGATCACGGCCCCGCAATGCGTCTTGTAGGGCGACTTGTCGGCGCTGAACCGGACGTCCCGGTGCGGCCGGAAGACCTTGCCCTGCCCGAATCCCGGGGCGAACTCGGGCTCCAGCTCGGCGAGCAGCGCCTCCATCGGCGCACGCACATGCTCCCGGTAGAACGCGAGGTTGTCGTTCCAGTAAGCCTTGGCGTCGCGCACTTCCCGCTGCGAATCCGCCAGGCCGGCCTGGACCCGTTCGAGCCCCTCGAAGAACTCGACCACTCCCCTGCCGAAGCCTTCGAACCTCGGCTTTGCGCTGTCGCCGCCCACTGATCCGCCCACCCGATGATGATCCGCGATCGCCCGCCCTTCGTGCTCCGGGGGGTGGATCGGGGCCGACGCGGCGAGCAGCTCGATGCGGGCGAAACAAGCTGCGGCGCCTGACCGAACCTGGTGGTTGTCGGTCAAGCGCCGCAGCTCATGGACCGGTCCTCTAGCTGCGACTTCGACGACCGGTATTTAAAGACGCGAACGTCACTCGCGTGCCCCAACAGTAAGCACGCCTTTTGGCATATACCAACTCAACACGGAATATGCCACCCTTTCGGGCGAAAGACGTCCGACACGCGCCTCGAAAAACGCGAGTCCGCTGTGGCCACTCGCTCCCCGTCCCTGCCGCCGGGGTCGTGACCCGGTTCAGCCGAGCGCTTGGCGAGTGCCGGTGGCCGCCGAGGCGCGGATCGCGTCGAGGATTCGGTGCAGGCGGAGGCCGTGGGCGAAGTCCGGGGCGATCTGCTCGCCGGTGCGCAGGCCTTCGGCGATGTCCGCGTACACCGCCGCCACGTTGCGGGCCTCTTGCGCGACCGGGCGGGCCGGCGGCAGCTGGACCGCCTCCCACAGCCGGCCCGGCTCGGCGGACAGGCGGAGTTCGAGGTCGCTCATCTGGATCTGGGTGCCGCGCGGATCTTCCGCGCCGGTCGAGGCGATGGCCAGGCTTCCTCCGGTGCCAACGACTTCCAGGAGCACTCGCGGATCCGCGGCCTCGCCGTCTCGGATGTTCGCCGACAGCGTCGCGCCGGAGGCCAACCCGGCGTGCAGCACCAGGTGATCCGGGCTGTCTACCGCCACCGGCTCGCCGGTTTCGGCCACGACCTGGCCCGGGAGCTGCAAGGACAGGTCGGCGGACAGGCCGGCGATGTCGCCGAGCAGGTGGTCCAGCACCGACAGGACGTGTCCACCGTGGACTTCCAGCAGCCCGGCGGCGTTGGCCGACTGCAGCGTGTAGACCGCCCAGGCCGGCACCTCCCCCGCCGCTCCCTTGCCACGAGCGCTGTGCACCGCAGCAGAAGTGATGCGCCCGAGCGCACCCTTCGCGAGCAGTTCCCGGGCGCGCTGGATCGCCGGCGAGTACAGCGCCTGCAAGCCGATCACGTTGTGCACGCCGACCGCTTGGGCTCCCTTCACCAGGATCTCGGCCTCCTCGGTGGTGCGCGCCAGCGGCCACTCGCAGTAGACGTGCTTGCCCGCGTCCAGCGCCGCCTGCACCAGCTCCAGGTGCTTGGGCACGCGAACCGTGACGACGACCAGATCGACATCCGGGTGTTCGGCCAGCGAACGCGCGTCGGCGAAGGCGTGCTCCGCGCCGAACGCCGCAGCCGCGCGCCGGGCGCTCTCCTCGCGGCTGGTCGCGACGGCGGTCAGCTCGTACTGGTCGAGCGCGCGCAGCGCCGGGACGTGCGCCCGCACCGCCCAGCCCTGGTCCGGGTTGGCGCCAATGATCCCGACCTTGATCTTGCCCACGACATCCTCCAACCGGACCTCACAGGTCCGTTTTGCTCCGATGAACCGGACTCGACAAGTCCGGTTCAATCCGGAGTCTAACCGGACTTGCGAAGTCCGGTTGCTAGGGTGGCCGGGTGAGCGCGGTGGAACGGCTTCTGAGCGAGGATGCGCCGCGAGCGGACGCGCAGCGCAACGTGCGGCGGCTCGTGGTGGCCGCTCGCGAGGCGGTGGCCGAGGTCGGCGTCGGCGTGACCGCGCACGAGATCGCCCGCCGCGCCGGTGTCGGGATCGGCACCTTCTACCGCCGGGTGCCCTCCCGCGAGGCCCTGCTGCAGGCGGTGGTCGAGGACACCATCTACGAGATCGTCGACCTGGCTCGCCAGGCGCTGCGGGACCCGGATCCGTGGCACGGGTTCTGCGCCTTCGCCGTCGACTTCGTGCAACTGCGCGCGATGAGCTGCGGCATCAACGAGGCGCTCGGCGCGGACTGCGCGTTGACCCTCGACCAACCGCTGGCCGACCTGCGCGAACAGATCCGGCTGCTCGTCGAGCGCTGCCAGCAGGCCGGCGCCATGCGCGGGGACGTGCCGTGGCAGGACGTGCCGTTCGCCCTCACCTCGGTGATGACCGGGAACCGCACCATCGGGCTGCCCGCCGCCGACGACCAGTGGCGGCGGAACCTGCGCATCGTGCTCGCCGGGCTCCGGGCCGCCGGGTAGCCAGGAACAAGATCCCAGGTCAGGGGTCGCGCAGCGGGTTAAGCTCGTGACGTGGTCTCCACTGCTCGAGCCCGTGTGCGGGAGCCAGCGGGCAACCTCCCGGCCGACGTCACGAGCTTCGTCGGCCGACGTCGCGAGATCACTCTCACCAAGCGCTTGCTCGCCGAATCCCGGGTGGTCACGCTCACCGGCCCCGGCGGCGTCGGCAAGACCCGGCTGGCGATCCGGGTCGCGGGCAACATGCGCCGCGCCTTCCGGGACAAGGCCTGGTGCGTCGAGCTCGAGGGCGTCCGGGACGGCTCGCTGGTGGTCGACGCGGTCATCGAACAGCTCGGCATCGGCGGCCCGACCGGCGGGGAGGACATCGACACCATCATCGAGCAGCTCAAATCCCGCGAGATGCTGCTCGTGCTGGACAACTGCGAGCACCTGATCGAAGACGTCGCGCTGCTGGTCGACGCGGTGGTGCGCTGGTGCCCCGGCGTGCGGGTGCTGGCCACCAGCAGGCAGTCCCTCGGCGTCGCCGGCGAGGCGACCCTGGTCGTCCCGCCGCTGCAGGTCCCCGACATCGAGCATCTGCCGCCGGTGGAGGCCTACGAGCAGTTCGCCTCGGTCCGGCTGTTCGTCGACCGGGCCAAGGCCGCGGTTCCCGAATTCGAGGTCACCGGCGACAACGCCGCCGCGCTCATGCGGCTGTGCTACCACCTCGACGGCAACCCGCTGGCGATCGAGCTGGCGGCCGTCCGGCTGCGGTCGCTGTCGCTGCAGCAGCTCGAAGAGCGCCTGGCCGAGCGCTACGACCTGCTCACCGAGGGCCGCCGCGGCGCCCCGGCCCGGCAGCAGACGCTGCGCGCGCTGATCGACTGGAGCTACGAGCTCGCCTCCGACCAGGACCGGCTGACGTGGGCGCGGGTGTCGGTGTTCTCCGGCTCCTTCGACCTCGCCGCCGCCGAGCACGTGGCCAGCAACGGGCTGTCGGACGCCGACGTGCTGAGCGCGATCCACTCGCTGGTCGACAAGTCGGTGCTGATGCGCGAGGAAGAAGGCGGCGAGGTCCGCTTCCGGCTGCCGCACACCCTGCGCGAGTACGGCCAGGACAAGCTCGCGGAGTTCGGTGAGCTGGAGACCATGCAGCAGCGGCACTGCTCCTGGTACGCCGACCTGGCCGGCCGCTTCGCCGCGGAGTGGATCGGCCCGGACCAGGTCGCCTGGGTCAACCGGCTGCGCAGCGACCACGGCAATCTGCGCGTCGCGCTGCGCACGGCCGCGGCGAATCCTGAGACGGCCGGGACGGCGCTGCGGATGTGCACCGACCTGTGGCAGTACTGGGGCATCCGCGGCCTCAACGGCGAAGCCCGGCACTGGCTCGACCAGGTGCTGGCCACCACGCCCCGCGAGATGCCCGAGCGGGTGCGCGCGCTGCGGGTCAGCGCCTGGTTCGCGCTGCTGCACGGCGATGTGGAGACCGTGCAGCCGACGCTGGAGCAGGCGACGGTGCTGGCCACGCAGCGCGGTGAGGAGACCGAGAAGGCGCATCTGGCGCTGGTGCGCGGGATGGCGGCGTTCGCCCAGAACGACTCGCCGCGGGCCGCCGCGCTGATGGAGGACGCGCTGAGCCAGTTCCGCAAGCACGAGATGTCCGCCGGCGAGCTGTTCGCCCTGTTCGGCCTCGGCCTGATCAAGGGCCTGGGCGAGGATCCCGAAGCGGGACTGGGCGTGCTGGCGGAAGGCATCCGGCTGTCGGCTGGCCTCGGCGAGCTGTACTGGCACTCGTACCTGCTGTGGGCGTCGGCGCAGGTGGAGGCGCGGCGGGGCGAGCTGGAGCGGGCGGAGACGGCGGCGAAGGAGGCGCTGCGCCTGCAGCGCAAGCTGGACAACCGGCTGGGCACCGCGTTCAGCATCGACGCCATCGCCTGGATCGCGCAGCAGCAGGGCAGGCACGACCGCGCCGCCCGGCTGTTCGGCGCGGCCTCCGCGGTGTGGGACGCGGTGCGGGCGGCGCCCGGCTTCTGGGCGAGGTTCGCCACCGACCACGACGAGCACGAGGCGCAGGCCCGGGCCGCGCTCGGCGAGTCGGCCTTCCAGGAGGCGTTCGACCGCGGCCACCAGCTGTCGCTGACGCACACCGTCGACTTCGCGCTGGAGGTCAAGCGGCACGCGCGGGCGCGCACCGAGGACAACGTGCACCCGATGCCGCTGACCCGGCGGGAGCAGCAGATCGCGGAGCTGGTCGCGCAGGGCAACACCAACAAGGAGATCGCCGAGAGCCTGGTGATCGCGCAGCGCACCGTCGAGGGCCACGTGCAGAACATCCTGACCAAGCTCGACTTCTCGTCCCGCGCGCAGATCGGCGGTTGGGTGGCCGCGCAGAAGGCGAGTGACCCGAGCGACATCGCTCCAAGGTAATCTCACTTTAAGTAGCTGGACCCGCTCGAAACGTCGCCCATCTGGGCGAAACTAGGTATCTGTGCACGTACAAACCTCGGTGCGCGCACACTCTCCGTGCCGGATTCTCGGTTCTCGTGACCCCCGACGAACCGAATACCCCCGACCGAAGTACCCGACAGGCCGGGTGGCACCGCTGGGAGAGGGCGGTGCCGCAGACGGCGAGCTGGCTCCGAGCGGCGTTCCTCGGCGGCTCCGCAGACCGGCACCACCGCGTCCCCCCGAAGATGCGGTCCGTGCAGGTCGGTGTCGCCGTGGCCGCGTTCGGCGTGATCGGCGTCATCGCCGGCACCACCGGCGCGAAGACCGAAGAGCCCGCGGTTCAGGCCGCCGCGCACGTCGCCCCGCTGGCCGAGCAGCTCCCCGCCGCCCCGCCGGCCCCCGAAGCCGCCCCGGCACCCGCCGCGCAGCCCGCCCCCGAGGCCGCGCCCGAACCGGCGAAGCAGGAACCGCCCGCCGAGCAGGTGGTGGAGAAGCCCAAGGACCAGATCGGCAGCTGGATCGACGAGGCGATCGGCGTCATGGAGCAGCACGGCATCCAGCGCGACCAGATCGACACCGACGCGATCCGCACGATCATCATGCACGAGTCCAACGGCAACCCGAGCGCGACCAACAACTGGGACTCCAACGCGTCGGCCGGCACCCCGTCGATCGGTCTGATGCAGACCATCGAGCCGACCTTCGAGTCCTACGCGCTGCCCGGCCACGGCGACATCTACAACCCTGTCGACAACATCATCGCGGCCACCCGGTACGCGATCACGACCTACGGTTCGGTGGCCGACGTGCCCGGCGTCGCAGGCCTGCGCTCCGGCGGCAACTACTCCGGCTACTAAGAAGATGCACGGCTCGTTTTGCGTGGCGGTGCGGGCGGCGGCCCCCCTGCGGGAATTACGGTCGCCGCCTGGCTGTGGGATCCCCGATTTGTGTATGGACCAATACGCGGCATCGGGGCTGTCCTCGCCAGACGACGCCTGAGAACCCGCGACGGTGCAAGCTGCTGGGGTGGGCTATGCGGCTGCGCCGCATGCGAACGCTCAGGGACGCACGCCTCTAGGTGTCGCGGCAGCCGGCTTGGCAAGAAAGATTCAGCGACTACTGGGCGGCGGCCAGCCCCGACAAGGTTCCGTCCAGCGCTTCGGCGACCAGTTCGCGCATGGCCCACTCGGCCCGCGCCCGGTCACCGCTGCGGATGCACTCTGCGATTTCGCAGTGCAGCCGCACGGCGACCGGGCGCGGGTGTTCGGGCATCAGACCGTGCCCAGCGCGCCACCGCAGCAGCTCTTCGACGACCTCGTGCAGCTGGGCGAACATCTCGTTGCCCGACGCCGTCAGCACCAGCCGGTGGAAGGCGACGTCGGCGTCCATGAACGTGTCCAGGTCGCCGGCGCGCGCCGTGGCGACCATCCGCTCGGCGAGGCCGACCAGGCGCGCGGCGGCCTCGTCGTCGCAGCGCTGCGCGGCGGCGGCCGCCGCCATCGGTTCGACCGCGGTGCGCAGTTCCGCCAGCGTCTTCAGCTGCGCCGTGCGGTCGGCGGCCAGCAACCACCGGATGAGCAGCGGGTCGAAGGCGTTCCAGTCCGCCCGCGGCCGCACGACGATGCCGACCCGCTTGCGGCCGATGACCAGCCGGATCGACGCGAGGCTGCGGACCACCTCGCGGGCGACGCTGCGGGAGATGCCGAAGCGCTGCTCCATCTCGTCGATGCGCAGCACGCTGCCCGGCCGGTGGATGCCTGCGGCGATCTCGTGACCGAGCTCGTCCAGCACCTTGTCGTGCAGCCCTCCGGCCATCCGGCACGCCCCTTTCGCCTTTGAAATCGCTTTCAAACATAGGCGCTCCGAACCGGGTGACCCGCCTAACAGACATACTTAATCGGTCCACATACCAATAAAGTCATACTTATTGCTTAGGCTGTGCCGCGCACCAGCTGCTCAACGAGGAGCCCCTCTATGCCAACCAGCCTTTCCGCCGGCTTCGCCGTCCTAGCCCAGGCCTCCGGCGCGTGGACCGCCCAAGACACCCGACTGCTGGCCGCCGCCATCGCGGGCATCGCGGTGATCGTCGTGTTGATCAGCTGGGCCAAGCTGCACCCCTTCCTGTCGCTGGCCCTGGGCGCCGCCACTCTCGGCGTCGTCGCCGGGATGCCCTTCGACGACCTGGTGGAGACCTTCACCAAGGGACTCGGCAAGACCGTCGGCGACGTCGGCCTGCTCGTCGCGCTCGGCGCGATGCTGGGCAAGCTGCTCACGGACACCGGCGGCGCCGAGCAGGTCGTCGAAACGGTGCTGCGCCGCACCACCCGGCGGACGCTGCCGTGGGCGATGGTGTTCATCGCCGCGCTGCTGGGTCTGCCGATGTTCTTCGAGGTCGGCGTCGTGCTGCTGGTCCCGGTGGTCGTCATGGTCGCCAGCCGGTCGAACCAGCCGATGCTGCGCATCGGCATCCCCGCGCTGGCGGGCCTGTCGATCCTGCACGGCCTGGTGCCGCCGCACCCCGGCCCGCTGGCCGCCGTCGACGCGCTGCACGTGGACATGGGGCTGACGCTCGCGCTGGGCGTCATCGTCGCGATCCCGACCGCCATCGTCGCCGGGCCGCTGTTCGGCTCCTACATCTCCAAGCGCGTGCAGCTGCCCCCGGCGACGCACCTGCTGGGCAAGTCCCAGCTCGACGCCGCGCCCGAGAAGCGGCCCGGGTTCTTCGCGTCGGTGTCGATGCTGCTGCTGCCCGTCGTGCTGATGCTCGGCAAGTCCGTCGCCGACCTGCTGCTGCCCGAAGACACCGTCGCCTACCAGGTGCTCGACACCATCGGCACGCCGATCGTGGCGATGATGCTGACCGTGCTGATCGCGATCGTCGTGCTCGGCACCGGCGCCCGGTTCAACCGGAACCGGCTGTCCGACGTGATCGGCGGCTCGCTGCCGGCGATCGCCGGGATCATCCTGATCGTCGGCGCCGGCGGCGGTTTCAAGCAGACCCTGGTCGACTCCGGCGTCAACAACATGATCACCGACTTCGCCAGCGGGGCGAACCTCTCACCGCTGGTGCTGGGCTGGCTGATCGCCGTCGGCATCCGGGTGGCGACCGGCTCGGCGACGGTGGCCACCATCTCGGCGGCGGGCATGGTCGCGCCGCTGGTGATGGGGCTCCCGCCGGCGCAGGGCGCGCTGGTCGCGCTGGCCATCGGCTCCGGGTCGCTGTTCCTGTCGCACGTCAACGACGCCGGGTTCTGGCTGGTCAAGGAGTACTTCGGGATGACCGTCGGGCAGACCCTGAAGACCTGGTCGGCGATGGAGACGCTGCTGTCGGTGACTTCCTTCGCCGTGATCCTCGGCCTCTCCGCGGTGCTGTGACCTCGCGGTCGTGAGTGCGAATACCGGTTCTTACCGGCTTTCGCAGGTGGCCGTTCCGGTCTCGTCCCCGACCGGATAGGTCACGTCACCGTCACGGCAGGTGAGCCGAAGCACCTTCGCA
>NZ_JBFAKG010000079.1:0-34412 GCF_040655595.1 Saccharopolyspora sp. NPDC050389 | reverse complement strand
GGGGGGTGGTCTTCCTCGCGCCCGGTCCAGCGCGGCCCCGCCGGGGGTTTGTTCCCGCCGTGTTGGTTTCTCATAAACGCGTTTCTTACCGGCTTTCGCACTCACGACCGCGCACGCCGGGCGAGGTATATTGGCGGGTCGGGCCTGCGCGTCGCACGCGGGCTTCTCCCCCCTACCCTCCCAGCACGAGGTGGCGAATTGTCCAACGCCCGAGCCGATCGGGATGCCGTCCGCACGCAGGAGATCGCAGCCGAGCAGCAGTACCTCTCGATGCTGTACGCGAAGCTCGACGCGCTGCGGCAGGAAACCACGCAGCGCCTGAAGGACACGCTGCGGGACAGCGGCGGGCCGCCGCAGGCGCGCACCGAGCGCGATATCTCCACCAGGATGTACACCGACAAGCTCACCCAGCTGAGCGCGGTGGAGCACGGGATGTGCTTCGGGCGGCTGGACCTCGACGGCGGCGAGACGTTCCACGTCGGCCGGCTCGGGCTGTTCGACGAGGACAACGAGTACGAGCCGCTGCTGCTGGACTGGCGGGCCCCGGCGGCCCGGCCGTTCTACCTGGCCACCGCCGCCGCGCGGGACGGCGTGCGCCGCCGACGGCACCTGCGCACCAGCTGGCGGAAGGTGCTGGACTACGAGGACGAGGTGCTCGACCTCGACGCCGCCGAGCAGGGCAGCGACCTGGGCCTGGCCGGCGAGGCCACGCTGCTGGCCCGGCTCGACGCCCGCCGCACCGGGCAGATGCAGGACATCGTCGCCACCATCCAGGGCGAGCAGGACCGGATCATCCGCGCCGGGATGAACGGCGTGCTGGTGGTCCAGGGCGGCCCCGGCACCGGCAAGACCGCCGTCGCGTTGCACCGCGCCGCCTTCCTGCTGTACACGTTCCGCGAGCAGCTGTCCAAGCGCGGCGTGCTGGTCGTCGGTCCGAACTCGACGTTCCTGCGCTACATCGGGCAAGTCCTGCCGTCGCTGGGCGAAACCGGCGTTCTCCTGTCCACTGTGGGCGGTTTGTATCCGGGAATCACGGCCACCGGCGAGGAATCCGCGCGGGCGGCGGAGATCAAGGGCCGCGCGAGCATGGTCGACGTGCTCGCCACCGCGGTCCGCGACCGGCAGCAGGTGCCCGCCGACTACACCGAGCTCACCTTCGACCGCGAGGCGCTGCGCATCGACCGGCACACCGCGACGCAGGCGCGCACCCGTGCCCGCCGCTCCCGCAAGCCGCACAACCGGGCCCGGCGGATCTTCCGCAACGAGATGTTCTCCGCGCTGACCCTGCAGGTCGCCGACCGCCTCGGCCGCGACCTGCTGGACCGCCGCGACCTCGACGACATCAACCGCGAACTGCGCGCCGACGCGGTGGTGGGCAAGGCGCTGGACGAGCTGTGGCCGGAGATCACCCCGCAGGAGCTCCTGGACGACCTGCTGTGCTCGCCGGATCGGCTGGCCTCCGCCACTCGGAAGCACCTCGACGACGCCGAGCGCGACGAGCTGCTGCGCCTGCCGGGCACGCCGTGGACGCCCGGCGACGTGCCGCTGCTGGACGAACTCGCCGAGCTGCTCGGCGAGGACGACGCCCAGGCCCGGGCCGAGCGCGAACGCCAGGACCGCGAGGAACTCGCCTACGCGCAAGGCGTTCTGCACATCATGGAGCAGGACGAGGAGCTCGCCGACGAGGAACGGCTGCGCGTCTCCGACGTGCTCGACGCCGAGCTGCTGGCCGAGCGGTTCCGCACCACCAGCGACCTGACCGCCGCCGAACGCGCGGCCGAGGACCGCACCTGGACCTTCGGCCACGTCATCGTCGACGAGGCGCAGGAGCTGTCGGCGATGGCGTGGCGGGTGCTGATGCGGCGCTGCCCGAGCCGGTCGATGACGCTGGTCGGCGACGTCGCCCAGACCGGCGCCCTGGCCGGGGCCCGGTCCTGGCACGACGTGCTGCACCCGTACGTCCAGGACCGCTGGAAGCTGGTGGAACTGACCGTCAACTACCGCACCCCGGCCGAGATCATGGCCGTCGCCACCGACGTGCTGTCCGAAATGGACACCGAGCTGGTGGCGCCGCGTTCGGTGCGCACCAGCGGTCACCTGCCGTGGACCCGCCGGATCCCGGCCGCCGACCTCGGCGCCGAGCTGCCCGCGGTGATCACCGACGAGCTGCGCGAGATCGGCGAAGGCCGGCTCGCGGTGCTGCTGCCGCCGGAGCTGCTGGCCGGAATCGGGCCGCGGCTGGCGGAAGCCCTGCCGGAAGCGGTGATCGGCACCCGGCCCGACGACCTGGAAGCACCCGCCGTGCTGCTGACGGTCGACCAGGCCAAGGGCCTGGAGTTCGACTCGGTCCTGGTGGTCGACCCGGCGACGATCGTGGCGGAGTCGGAACGCGGCCTGAACGACCTCTACGTGGCGCTGACGCGGGCGACGCAACGCCTCGGCGTGGTCCACCCGGACGAGCTCCCGGCGGTCCTGCGCGGCATGTGAGTCAGTGGTGTCCGCCAACACGAACGCGTCCCTCGGATGAACGCTGACCGGATGGTGTTCGGTCTCGTCCAGTGGCTTCGAACCCTCGGTCCGGAAGGGCTCGCCGAGCCGAAGCGAGCGTGCTCCGAACAACGCTACGGGCCCGCCCGCCACAGCCGCCGCTCCGTCTCCCCGGCCAACATGAACGGCCGCAGGAACAAGTGAGGCGCGAAGGGCGCCTGCCGCCGAGCAAGTCGGCGCAAGGCATTCCGCCAAGATCATCAAAAACATCAGCCACCCGGGCCACAATGCCCCCATGACCGATCATCAGGCTCCCGCCCGTCCACTGCTGCGCCGTCCCCAGGACGGTGAACTCATCGACGTCGCCGGTGTCGCGCACTTCTTCCGCCTCACCAGCGAGCACACGGGCGGGCACTTCGCCTTCGAGGAGTTCAGCCTCGCTCCCGGCATCATCGGAGCCAGGCCGCACGTGCACGACGGGCACGACGAATACTTCTACGTCCTTGAAGGCGATTTGACGCTCCACACCGGAGACGGCGAGGTGACGGCCGGCTCCGGACATCTGCTCGCCGCCACCCGCGGCACCCCGCACGGCTTCCGCAACGCGGGCCTGGTCCCCGCACGCGCCCTGTGCCTCTACACCCCCGCCGGCTACGAGAACTACTTCCGCGACGTCCACGCCGCCGTGAGCGCCGGGGCCGAGGCGACCGAGGAGCTGCTGGCCGAATTCCGCAGCCGTTACCGGACCCGCTCCCACCAGATTCCGCCGAACACGCCGTAGGCGGCGTCTCTTCGAGCAGGTAGCGGGTAGCAGGTTGTCCTGGCGATGCGTGATGCCAGGCGGGGCCGGACGCGGCCGCACTCCCGCCGGTGCTGCGCGGCAGGTACCAGCTGTCCGGCACCGACCCCGCAGATGGAACACTCCGCCGGGTGGATTCCGTTCTCATCCAGTGGCTTCGCGGTCTGGGCCGCGACGGCCTCGCTGCGCTGCTGAGGGATCGGCCCGAGTCATGGGGAGCCCGCTCGCTACCCCACTTGGCGACCGTGCTCGACTCCCCCGGCGCGCTGCAACACGCGTTGGACCAGCTCGACACCGGATGTAGTGCAGTGCTCGAAGCGCTCTGCATTCTCGGGGACGGCTGTACCCGTGACGCGATCGAGCAGATGCTCGGCGACGACCCCGAACTCGATCGCGCGCTGCGGGTGCTGCAGGAACGAGCCCTCATTCGACCGGATTCGCCGGGAGTGTTCCGGCTTGCCATACCGCTGCGCGACGCCCGCACTGCGGGGCTGGGCCGCCCGGTCGCGAAACTCCTCCAGCCACATGTGAGCAATACCGCTCGTGGGATCTCCGAAGCCCTCGGATTGGCGCCCGCCAAGCGGAAGGCCGACACGATACAGCGGATCGAAGAGTTCATGCTGGATCAGGCGAAGGTGTCAGCCGAGCTCGCGAAAGCACCCGGCCCGACCGTTGAGCTCGCCATGCAGTTGGCCCACGATGACTCGACACTCGGTTACACCCTCGGCGGCCCGTCGCCGCAGAGCCCGGACGTGCGTTGGCTGATCGACCGGGGTTTCCTGATCAGTCGGAGCCAGTTCACCAGCTACGGCGGGCCGTTCGAAATGCCCCGCGAGATCGGCCTTGCGCTGCGCGAGTCCACTGACAAACCGGTGCTTCGGCCCGAGCCCCAGACGCCGCCGACCCCCCTGATCGACTCCACCGAGATCGACAAGGCGGCGGCATTGGCCGCGATCGGGTTCGCCGACGGGGTGGCTCGACTGCTCGAACACTGCGCCGCCAACCCGCTGGCGCAGCTGCAGAACGGCGGAGTCGGCCTCCGGGTGCTCAAGCAGGTCGCCAAGGCCCTGCGGACCGACCAGCACGAGGTTCGGCTCTGGTTGGCGACCGCCGCCGCAGCCGAGCTGCTCAGCATCGATAGAGCGGGCTGCGTCGTTGCGTCCAACCTCGCCGATGACTGGCAGCAGGCAACACCCGCACAACGCTACGTTCAGCTGGCGCGCGCCTGGTGGCAGCAGCCTGCAGCCGCCATGTTCAGCAAGGTTGTGGACAAGCCCGATCCGGCGCTGCTCCCGCGACCCGACGCGTTCGACCGAGCGTTCCGCAAGGACCTGCTGGCGGAGCTTTCCCGCTGGGAAACCGGTTCTGCATTGGGTGAGCCGAACCTGATCGGCGAAAGGCTGGCCTGGAAGCGACCGGTGCGCTACTGCTGCGCGGACTGCCTGGTCGATCCCATCCAGGTCAACTGGGCCGAGGCCGAAGCCGTCGGCGCGATCGCCTACGGGGCGCTATCCGCATTGGGCCGTTGCGTGGACGACGAGGAAGCCCTCCTGTCGGCCGCCACGCAGCTTCTGCCCAGCGCACAGGAAACCGCACTCCTGCAGGCGGATCTGACTGCGGTGGTGGCTGGCACGCCCAGCGGCCGACTCGCTGCCACGCTGAACCTGATGGCCGACCCCGAGGGCCGCGATACCGCGTCGACCTGGCGGTTCAGCCCAGAATCCGTCCGACGCGCGATGGATCAGGGCCACACCGCCGAGGACCTGCTCGGCAAGCTCACCGCAATAGCCCGCGCTAGCCTGCCGCAACCACTGGAATACCTGATCAAGGATGTCGGGCGGCGATTCGGCCAACTCCAGGTCCGAAACGTGCGCTGCTGCGTGCTCGGCGAGGAAGCGCTCCTGTTGGAACTCAGCCGAAACCGCTCGCTGAGCGAGCTGTCGCTGCACGCCTTGGCACCAACCGTGCTCGCGTCGAGCAAACCGGCGAAGGAGACCCTGGCTGCGCTGCGGAAGGCGGGATACGCCCCAGTGCAGCAGCAGACCGACGGCACTGTCGCGGTCGAACGCACCGTTGTTGACCGCCCACCGCTGCTCGTGGACGAGCCTTACTTTCTGGCCGCGCCGAAACCACTGTTGGAAGCCGAACTCCGCGCCCTCGCCGAAGACCTGCTGGCCCTACCGGACGAGGCTCCGTCCGGCGTTGCACTGCCCGGCGATCCCTTGATCGACATCCGGATCATGCCGCCGGACTCACTCGACGAAACGACGGATCCGTTCGATGACCTGGCCCACTTCCTCGCCGAGCGGACCAGGCTGTCGGGAACCGAGCTTGAGCTCCTCGTGGAAGCGCTGGAAGCCGGCACCGACGTGGAGATCGAGTACCGGGACCAGAACGGCCGTTCCACGACTCGTGTCATCACGCCGGACGACGCCGACGAGGTCTATCTGGACGCCTTCTGCCACCTGCGCGAGGACGATCGCCAGTTCCGCCTGGACCGAATCCGCTCCGTCTCCACGGTAAAACCCCGCCGCCGCAGGAAAAAGTGATGGGGAAGGGAACCTTTGGACCGGAGATGCCGTGAGTCTTTCGGGTCGCCAGGGCAGCCCAAAAGACTCACGGGTCCAGCGACCGCCGCCGGTCAGCGCAAATCGCGTAAGAACGCCCGCCACGCAGCATGGCTGACCACGATGTGCCCACCCTCGGGCGCCTTCGAATCGCGCACAGCGACGGCGCGGTCGACGCCAACCGGGACCTGATCGCCCGATCGGTTTGAGGTGAGGGGCACCCGTGCCCAAGTAACTTGGTCACGGGTGCCCCTCACCCGGAAAAGATCACCGGGTCAGGCCACCGCAAGGGGCAGGGCCGTGGGGTGTACCGGGGACGGCAGCTGGGAGGCGCCGGTGAGGTGGGCGTCGACCGCGTTGGCCACCGAGCGGCCCTCCGCGATCGCCCACACCACCAGGGACGCGCCGCGGTGCGCGTCACCGCAGACGAACACGCCCGGCGCGGTGGTCTCCCAGTTCGAGCCGCAGCCGATGGTGCCGCGCTTGGTCAGCGAGATGCCCAAGCCGTCCAGCAGCGGCATTTGCTCGACGCCGTCGAAGCCGATGGCCAGCAGCGCCAGGTCGCAGGGCAGCTCCTGGACCTCGTCGGACACCGGCACGACCTGCCGGCGGCCGTTCTCGTCGCGCTGCACCTTCACCTCGCGCAGCCGTACGGCGCGCACGTTGCCCTCGTCGTCGCCGACGAACGACTCGATCGCCACCGCGAACTTCCGCTCACCGGCCTCCTCGTGCGCCGGGTAGGTGCGCAAGATGTACGGCCAGGTCGGCCACGGCGACCGGTCGTCGTCGCGGGTCGTCGGCGGCTGCGGGTAGTTGTCCAGCTGCGTCACCGAAAGCGCGCCCTGCCGGGTCGCGGTGCCGTAGCAGTCCGCGCCCGTGTCGCCGCCGCCGAGGACGATGACGTGCTTGCCCTGCGCCGAGATCGGCGTCGGGCCGTCGCCCTCGCACTCCTTGTTCGCCGGCACCAGGTGCTCCATTGCCAGGTGCACGCCCTTGAGCTCCCGCCCCGGGATCGTGGTGTCGTCGCGGCCGCGCAGCGCGCCCACCGCGAGCACCACGGCGTCGTAACCGGCGCGCAGTTCCTCGACGGTCAGGTCGACGCCGACCTCGCAGCCGGTGATGAACCTGGTGCCCTCGGCGCGCATCTGCGCCAGCCGCCGGTCCAGGACGGACTTCTCCATCTTGAACTCGGGGATGCCGTAGCGCAGCAGGCCGCCGATGCGGTCGTCGCGCTCGTACACGGTCACCTCGTGCCCCGCGCGCGTCAGCTGCTGCGCGGCCGCCAGCCCGCCAGGCCCGGAGCCGACCACGGCCACCCGCTTGCCGGTGTGGGACTCCGTCACCTGGGCCGTGACGTAGTCGTTCGCCCAGCTGACCTCGGCGATGGTCTCCTCGACCCGCTTGATGGCCACCGCGCCGCCGGCCTCCGGCGAGATCGCCAACACGCAGCCCGCCTCGCACGGCGCGGGGCACAACTTGCCGGTGAACTCCGGGAAGTTGTTGGTGGCGTGCAGCCGCTCGGCGGCGTCCTGCCACTGACCGCGGCGCACCATGTTGTTCCACTCCGGGATCAGGTTGCCCAGCGGGCAGCCGGCCGAACCCGAGTGGCAGAACGGGATGCCGCAGTCCATGCACCGCGCCGCCTGCGTCGAGACCTGCGCCTTCTGGTCCTCTGTGGACAGCGCGGCGTAGACCTCCTGCCAGTCGCCCAGCCGCTCGTCTACGGGGCGCTTGGGGGCGTTGGCCCGCGTGTACTTCAGAAATCCCCTCGGGTCAGCCACGGGAAGCCTCCATGATCGCCTCGTCCACGTCCCGGCCCTCGATCTTGGCCATCCGCATGGCATCCAGGACACGCTGGTAGTCGCGCGGCATCACCTTGGTGAACGCTGCCGAGCGCCGCGGCCAGTCGCCGAGCAGCGAGGCCGCCACCGCCGAACCCGTCAGTTCGTGGTGCCGCTGCACGATCTCGTGCAGCCACTTCAGTTCCTTGGCGCTGGGCCGCTGCAGGTCCACCATCGCGGTGTTAACCCGCACCGGATCCAGGTCGAGCACGTAGGCGATGCCGCCGGACATCCCGGCGCCGACGTTGCGACCGGTGCCGCCGAGCACCACCGCGCGACCGCCGGTCATGTACTCGAAGGCGTGGTCACCGGCGCCCTCGGCGACGGCGATCGCACCCGAGTTGCGCACGCAGAACCGCTCGCCGACCTTGCCGCGCAAGAAGATCTCGCCGCTGGTCGCGCCGTAGCCGATCACGTTGCCCGCGATCACCTGGTCCTCGGCGGCGAACGCCGAATCCGGGTGCGGGTGCACGACGATCCGCCCGCCGGAGAGGCCCTTGCCGACGTAGTCGTTGGCGTCGCCGACCATTTCCAGCGTGACGCCCGGCGGCAGGAACGCGCCCAGCGACTGCCCGGCCGAACCCTCCAGCTCCACGTGGATGGTGTCCGCGGGCAGGCCCTCGCCGCCATAGCGGCGGCTGACCTCGGCGCCCAGCAGCGTGCCGACCGTGCGGTTGACGTTGCGCACCGGCAGCTCCAGCCGCACCGGGCGCGCATCCTCCAGCGCCGCCTCGGCGAGCTGGATGAGCGTGCGGTCCAGCGCGTGGTCCAGCCCGTGGTCCTGCTCGCGGACCCGGCGCCGCACCGACGAGTACGGCGTCTCCGGTTCGGCGAACACCGGGGTCAGGTCCAGGCCGCGCGCCTTCCAGTGCGCCATCGCCTCGTCCTTGCCCAGCGAGGCGACCTGGCCGATGGCCTCGTCCAGGGTGCGGAACCCGAGCTCCGCCAGGTACTCGCGGACCTCCTGGGCGATGAACTCGAAGAAGTTCACCACGTGGTCGACCTGGCCGGTGTAGCGCTTGCGCAGCTCCGGGTTCTGGGTGGCGACCCCGACCGGGCAGGTGTCGAGGTGGCACACGCGCATCATCACGCAGCCCTCGACCACCAGCGGCGCGGTGGCGAAGCCGTACTCCTCGGCGCCCAGCAGCGCGGCGACGACCACGTCGCGACCGGTCTTGAAACCGCCGTCGACCTGCACCGTGATCCGGTCCCGCAGGCCGTTGAGCAGCAGCGTCTGCTGCGCCTCGGCCAGCCCGACCTCCCACGGCGTGCCGGCGTGCTTCAGCGACGTCAGCGGCGCGGCGCCGGTGCCGCCGTCGTGGCCGGAGATCAGCACCACGTCGGCGTGCGCCTTGGAGACGCCCGCGGCGACCGTGCCGACGCCGATCTCGGACACCAGCTTGACGTGGACCCGGGCGTGCTCGTTGGCGTTCTTCAGATCGTGGATCAGCTGCGCCAGGTCCTCGATCGAGTAGATGTCGTGGTGCGGCGGCGGCGAGATCAGCCCCACGCCCGGCGTGGAGTGCCGGGTCTTCGCGATCCACGGGTACACCTTGTGGGCGGGCAGCTGCCCGCCCTCGCCGGGCTTCGCGCCCTGCGCCATCTTGATCTGGATGTCGGTGGCGTTGACCAGGTATTCGCTGGTCACGCCGAACCGGCCGCTGGCGACCTGCTTGACCGCGGAACGGCGCTCCGGGTCGTAGAGCCGGTCGACGTCCTCGCCGCCCTCACCGGAGTTGGACTTGCCGCCGATCCGGTTCATCGCGATCGCCAGCGTCTCGTGCGCCTCCGCGGAGATCGCGCCGTAGCTCATGGCGCCGGTGGAGAACCGCTTCATGATCTCCGAGATCGGCTCGACCTCGTCGATGTCGATCGGCGCCCGGCCGCTGTCCAGCTTGAACAGCCCGCGCAGCGTGCCGCCCTCGGCCGACAACCGGTCGCATTCCGCCGTGTACTTGCGGAACACGTCGTACTCGCCGGTCTTGGTGGAGTGCTGCAGCAGGAACACCGTCTCCGGCGTGAACAGGTGCAGCTCGCCCTCGCGCCGGTACGCGTAGTCGCCGCCGATCTCGAGCTTGCGGTGCACCCGCTCGGTCGGGTTGTCCGGGTAGGCGCGGCGGTGCCGCTGCGCGACCTCCTCGGCCAGCACGTCCAGCCCGACGCCGCCGAGCTTCGAGGTGGTGCCCTCGAAGTAGTCGCCGACGACCTGCCCGGACAGGCCGACCGCCTCGAAGACCTGCGCCGCGGTGTAGGCGCCGACGGTGGAGATGCCCATCTTCGACATCACCTTCAGCACGCCCTTGACCAGCGCCTGCACGTAGTTGCGGATCGCCACCTTCGCCCGCATGCCGGTGATCTGACCGGTGGCGATCATGTCCTCGATGGTCTCGAACGCGAGGTACGGGTTGACCGCCGCGGCGCCGTACCCGAGCAGCGTGGCGACGTGGTGCACCTCGCGGGCGTCACCGCTCTCCACCACCAGCGCGACGCGCAGCCGCTCCTTGGTCCGCACCAGGTGCTGGTGGACCGCCGAGACCAGCATCAGCGACGGGATCGGCGCCATCTTGTGGTCGGAGTCGCGGTCGGAGAGCACCAGCACGCGCGCCCCGGCGGCGATCGCCTCGGACGCCTCCTCGCGGATCCGCTCGATGGCCTCGGCCAGCGCCTCGCCGCCACCGTCCACTTCGTACAGACCGGAGAGCACGGCGGAGGCGAAGCCGGGGAGGTCACCGTCGTCGTTGACGTGGATGAGCTTGGCCAGCTCGTCGTTGTCGATCACCGGGTTGGGCAGCACGATGTGCCGGCAGGACGCGGCCGACGCGGTCAGCAGGTTCTGCTCCGGGCCCATCACGCGTGCCACCGAGGTGACGATCTCTTCCCGGATCGCGTCCAGCGGCGGGTTCGTGACCTGCGCGAACTGCTGCACGAAGTAGTCGTAGAGCATCCGGGAGCGCTGCGACAGCGGCGCCGGCGGGGTGTCCGAGCCCATCGAGCCCAGCGGCTCCCCGGCGCCGGTGGCCATCGGCGCCAGCAGCAGGCTGAGCTCCTCTTCGGTGTAGCCGAAGGACAGCTGGCGGCGCACCACCGACTCGTGGGTGTGCACCACGTGCTCGCGGTCCGGCAGCCCGTCGAGGTTGAGCAGCCCGGAGTGCAACCACTCGTCGTAGGCGTGCTCCCCGGCGAGGTCGGCCTTGATCTCCTCGTCGTCGACGATGCGGCCCTGCGCGGTGTCGATCAGGAACATCCGGCCCGGCTGCAGGCGGCCCTTGGCCACCACCTCTTCGGGCTTGAGGCTGAGCACGCCGGTCTCGCTGGCCAGCACCACCCTGTCGTCGGCGGTCTGCCACCAGCGGGCCGGGCGCAGGCCGTTGCGGTCCAGCACCGCGCCGACCAGCGTGCCGTCGGTGAAGGTGACGCACGCCGGGCCGTCCCACGGCTCCATCAGGCTGGCGTGGAACTGGTAGAACGCCTTGCGCTTCGGGTCCATCTCGGCGTGGTTCTCCCACGCCTCCGGCACCATCATCAGCACCGCGTGCGGCAGGCTGCGGCCGCCCAGGTGCAGCAGCTCCAGCACCTCGTCGAAGGAGGCGGAGTCCGAGCCGTCGCCGGCGCAGATCGGGTACAGCCGGGACAGGTCGCCGGGGATCAGGTCGGAGTCCAGCAGCGCCTCGCGGGCCCGCATCCGGTTGCGGTTGCCGCGGATCGTGTTGATCTCGCCGTTGTGCGCGACGTAGCGGAACGGGTGCGCCAGCGGCCACGACGGGAAGGTGTTCGTCGAGAACCGGCTGTGCACCAGCGCGATCGCGCTGACCAGCCGCTCGTCATTGAGGTCCGGGAAGAAGGCGGGCAGCTGCCCGGTGGTCAGCATGCCCTTGTAGACCAGGGTGCGGCTGGACAGCGACGGGAAGTAGAGCTCCAGCCCGTCCTGCTCGGCCACCTGCTCGGCGCGCTTGCGCAGGCAGAACGCCAGCCGGTCCAGCTCGACGCCCGCCTCGTCGCCGTGCCCGGCGACCAGCAGGATCGCGAAGTGCGGCATGCACTGCTGGGCGGTGGTGCCGACGCCGGCCCGCTCCGGGGTGACCGGCACGTCGCGCCAGCCCAGCACGCGCATGTTCTCCTCGGCGGCGACCCGCGCCACCAGCTCGACCACTCGCGCGCGCTGCTCGGCATCGGTGGGCAGGAACGCCATGCCGGCCGCGTAGCGGTGCCGGCCGGCCTCGTCCGGCTCCGGCAGCTCGACGCCGGCCTCGGCACGCAGCAACTCGTCCGGCAGCTGGAGGAGAATGCCCGCGCCGTCGCCGCTGGTCGGCTCGGCACCGGCGGCACCGCGGTGCTCCAGGTTGGCGAGCGCGGTCAGCGCGTCGGCGACGATGCCGTGGGAACGACGGCCGCGGATGTCGGCGACCATGGCGACACCGCAGGAATCCTGTTCCGCAGCCGGGTCGTACAAACCCTGGGCTGCTGGGACGGCGGAGAAGACCACTGCGCAGACCTCCCTCGTCATTTCTCGTGCTGGAAGCCCACGGTCAATTCCTGACCTGACTTCATGACTTCTGGGCACGGGACGACGCTGGCCCGCAGATGACTCCAGGTGGCACGACAGAAGTTTTCGGGCTTTCAAAAGCCCGCTCGTGACCGGAGCGTTTAGAGAACTTTAACAGCCACGATACCCGGAAGCAGCACTCTGGGCGTGATGCTGACCATCTTGTAGTAACGCACTCGTTTGAGTTACCGCGCCCGCGATCGCACGCCGCCGAACACGGTCCGTCGTCAAATTTAACCGCTGGGTCGCGCCCGGGGTAGCCCCCGTGCCGCAGGACACCCCCGCGAGGCGCGGGCGGCCGATCTTCTCCTGATATCTTTCCAGCTCAGAGCGCCCGTGACACGGGTGCTCGCGGGACGCCAGCGCCAAGCGAAACCGGTGCGAATCCGGTGCTGTGCCGCAACTGCGATGGCCCGCCCCAGGCGGGTACGAGCCAGGTCGCCTTGCGCGTGGCGTCGATGTCCGCCACCCCCGGTGCAGGGGTGCGGCTCGCTCTTGGAAGCCCCTCGCTTCCCGGGGCCGCGCCCGCGCCACGCACCGGCCGAACGTTGGGAAGACATGACCGGGTTCCGCCGACTCGCCGCACTGCTGCTCGCGATGCTCGCCCTGCTAGTCGGGGTCACCGCGTGCGCCACCCGCCCCCACTCCGAGGCCCCCGAGCCGGCCGACGACCCGGCCTCGGCGTTCCCGGTCAAGGTCGAGCTGCCCGGCCAGCCGCCCGTGACGGTCGCACAGCAGCCGAAACGGATCGTCTCGCTGTCCCCGACCGCCACCGAGACGCTGTACGCGATCGGCGCCGGCGACCAGGTCATCGCGGTGGACCAGTACTCCAACTTCCCGGCGCAGGCGCCGCGCACCGACCTCTCCGGCTTCACCGTGGACGCCGCCGCCGTCGGCGCGCACACCCCAGACCTGGTCATCGCCCCGGAGAACGCCGCGAAGCTGGCGGACGGCCTGAAGGTTGTCAACGTGCCGACGCTGCTCACGCCGTCGGCGGCGACGCTGGACGACGCCTACAAGCAGATCGAGGTGCTCGGGCAGGCCACCGGGCACACCAAGCAGGCCGCCGAGCTGGTCGACCGGATGCGCTCGGAGATCGACGAGATCGTCCGCAACACCCCGCGCCCGGCGCAGCCGCTGAACTACTTCCACGAGGTCAGCCCGGACTACTACACCGCGACCTCGCAGAGCTTCGTCGGCAACGTCTACAACCTGTTCGGCCTGCACAACATCGCGGACCCGGCGGGCGGGAACTTCCCGCAGCTGTCCGAGGAGCACATCGTGCAGGCCAACCCGAACCTGATCTTCCTGTCCGACGCCAAGTGCTGCCAGGTCAACGCGGCGGCGGTGGCGGCCCGGCCGGGCTGGAACACCCTGGACGCGGTGCAGCACGGCCGCGTCGTCGAGCTCGACGACGACATCGCGAGCCGGTGGGGCCCGCGGGTGGTCGAGCTGGTCCGGGCGATCGGCGGCGGTGTCGCCAAGGCGCAGAACGGGTGACGAAGGCGCTCGGCGCGGCCCTGAAGCAGACCAAGCTGCGGCCGCACCACCTGCTCGTCGGGGTGGCGGTGCTGGTGGCGAGCATCCTGCTGTCGGTGCTGCTCGGGGCCGCCGAGCTCGGCTGGCAGCGGGTGCTCGGCGAGGTCGTCGCGCAGCTGACCGGCGGCGTCTCGCCGCTTTCCGAGCGGGAGGCGGCGATCCTGTGGCAGCTGCGGGTGCCCCGGGTCGTGCTCGGCGTGCTGGTCGGGGCGGCGCTGGCGGTGTCCGGCGCGGCGTTCCAGGGCGTGTTCCGCAACCCGCTGGCCGACCCGTACCTGCTGGGGGCGGCGGCCGGGGCCGGCCTGGCCGCCACGCTGGTGATCACCGCGGCGCCCGAAGCCGGGCCGTCGGTCCCGGTGCAGCTCGCGGCCTTCGTCGGCGCGCTCGGCGGGGTGGGCCTGACCTGGCTGGTCGGTCGCTCGGCCGGCCGGGACACTGCGACGCTGGTGCTGGCCGGGGTCGCGGTCGGCGCGTTCCTCACGGCCGGGCAGACGTTCGTGCAGCAGCTTCGCGTGGAGTCGTTGCAGCAGGTCTACATGTGGATCCTGGGGCGGCTGACCACCACCGGCTGGCGGGAAGTGCTGATCGTGCTGCCGTACCTGGCGATCGCCGCCGTCGTGCTCTGCACCTGCGCTCGCCTGCTGGACCTGCTGGGCACCGGTGACGAGGAAGCGGCGGCGCTCGGCGTGCACCCGGGGCGGGTGCGGCTGCTGGTGCTCACCGCGGCCTCGCTGGCCACCGCCGCGGCGGTGTCGGTGGCCGGGCTGATCGGTTTCGTCGGCCTCGTGGTGCCGCACCTGGTGCGGCTCGCGATCGGCGGCAGCTTCCGGATCATCGTGCCGCTGTCCCTGCTGTTCGGCGGGGTGTTCCTGGTGCTCGCCGACATGCTCGCCCGCACCCTGCTGGCGCCGGCCGAGATCCCGATCGGCGTGATCACCGCGTTCACCGGCGCGCCGTTCTTCGCGGTCCTGCTGCACCGGAGGCGCGCATGAGCACGCTCGAGGTGCACCGCCTGTCGGCCGGATATCGGCGCAGCACGGTGATTTCCGACGTTTCGACCACTGTGGACACAGGCGGCTGGCTGGGCATCATCGGGCCGAACGGGTCGGGCAAGTCGACGCTGCTGAAGGCCGTCGCGGGTCTGGTGCGGCACGACGGCCGGGTGCTGGTCGACGGCCGCCCGCTGGCGGCGCTGCGCCGCCGCGAACGGGCCCAGGCGATCGGCTACGCGCCGCAGATCCCCCAGCTGCCGATCGGCCTCACGGTCACCGACTACGTGCTGCTCGGCCGCACCCCGCACCTCGGCGTGCTGGGCCGGGAAGGCCCCACCGACCTGGACGTGGTCCGCGCCCTGCTGGAGCGGCTGGACCTGACGCGACTCGCGGACCGAGCCCTTTCGACGCTATCCGGCGGCGAACGCCAACGCGCGGTGCTGGCCCGCGCCCTCGCCCAGCGAGCCGGCGTGCTGCTGCTCGACGAGCCGACCACCGGCCTGGACGTCGGGCACGCCCAGGCCTTGCTCGACCTGGTCGACGAACTGCGCCGGGAACTGGGCACCACGGTGGTCATGACGCTGCACGATCTGACCCTCGCCGCCCAGTACGCCGAACGCCTGCTCCTCCTCGACGAAGGCCGCGTCGCGGCCGAAGGAACCCCGGTGGAGGTCCTGACCCCGGAGGTGCTGGCGGAGCGCTACACGGCCCGCGTCGCGGTCCTGCACACCCCCGACGGCTCACCGGTCATCGCGCCCGTCCGCAGCTGACGGATTCCGCTCCGCGCGCCACGCGGCTTCCCTTGCGACCAGCGGAAACCCTCCCAGCACAGTCAATGCGGTCTCGACCTCCTCCGATCCCGCAACCCCGGCCTCCGAGTCTTCCCGCCCGGAACCTGCATCACCCAATGCGATCATGTCAGCGAAAATAGCATCGACACGATATCTCGTGCACGCTATATTCGGTCCGTGTCGCAGGATAACGGAGGTGAGCAATGGATCATCGAAGTGTCGCCAGAGGTCGAGCGCCGGTACTGCAGCCTGAAGAACCGAGACCGCGCCGTCGCAGACCGGATGCTCGACCTGCTCGCGGAATTCGGACCGCTGCTGGCCATGCCGCACAGCAAGCACCTTGGTGGCGGCTTGCGCGAGCTCCGGTTCCATTGCGAAGAAGTCGACCGCCGGGTGGCCTACTTCTTCGATCCCGACCGCGCCGCGATCGTCCTGACGACGTTCCGGACGCAACGACTCGAACGAACGGTGCGAGGTCGCTCGCGCTCACGTAGCAATGAGACACAACCGGAGGCCATGAGATGACCCGGAAGAAGCTCGATCAGATTCGGCGCGAGAATCCGATCACCGATCAGGCGGAGTACGACGAGTCGTACGCGGAAGCCTCGCTGGCCTTCGAGCTGGCACGACTGGTGTACGGCTTGCGCACGGACGCGGGGCTGACCCAGACCGAGCTCGCGAAGCGGATGGACACCACGCAGTCCTCGGTCGCGCGCTGGGAGAGCGGCGGCAGCCTGCCGACCATCGACCTTCTCGACCGGCTCGGGCAGGCCGTCGGTGTCCGGCTGGAGCTGGTGGCATCGCATCACGACCCCACCAGCTCCAAGGATTCGCCGAGCGGCGCGGTCGCCTTCGGCTCCCGGTAGGCGCCTCCGGCGCCGTCCGTCAGTCCTTCGCGTCCTTGCCGTTGCCGTCGGCGCTACGCGCCTCCGCACGTTCGTCTCCGGAGTCGTCCGAGCCCTTCGGCTCGTCCTTGCCCTCCTCGGCGTCGTCGGTCGTCGCCTTCGGCTCCTCTGCGGGCTCCGGCGTCGCAGCGGTGTCGTCGTCGCCGGGCATCGGCTTGCCGCGCAGCAGCTCGGGGTCCTCGCGCTTACCGCGCACGTACAGCAGGAACAGGATTGCGCCGGCGAAGACGATCAGGGACGTGAAGACGTTGATGCGGATGCCGAGGATGTGCGTGGCGTCGTCGGTGCGCATCATCTCGATCCACACTCGCCCTGCCGTGTAGCCGGCGACGTAGAGCGCGAATACCCGGCCGTGGCCCATCCGGAACTTGCGGTCCGCCCAGATGATCAGGAGGAAGACACCGAGATTCCACAGCAGCTCGTACAGGAACGTCGGGTGCACGATCTTGTCCGGCACGCTGTCCATCGCGACGCCGGTGATGGGGTCGGCGAGCCCGGTCGCCGGGTCGAAGCGCCGGTAGATCTCCAGGCCCCACGGCAGGTCCGTCGGAGCGCCGTAGAGCTCCTGGTTGAACCAGTTGCCGAGGCGTCCGATGGCCTGCGCCAGGATGATGCCGGGCGCGACCGCGTCGGCGAACGCTGCCAGCGGCACGCCCCGGCGGCGGCAGCCGATCCAGGCGCCGACCGCGCCGAGCGCCACCGCGCCCCAGATGCCCAGGCCGCCTTCCCACACCTTGAGGGCGTCCAGCGGGTTGCGGTCGGGTCCGAAGTACTTGTACCAGTCGGTGGCGACGTGGTAGAGCCGACCGCCGACCAGCCCGAACGGCACCGCGAACACCGCGATGTCGATGACCGTGCCCTCGCGTCCGCCGCGCGCCACCCAGCGGCGGCTGCCGATCCAGACGGCCGCGATGATGCCGGCGATGATGCACAGCGCGTAGGCGCGCAGCGGGATCGGGCCGATGAACCAAACCCCTTGCGGTGGGCTGGGGATGTTGGCCAGGAACGGACTCGCCATGGCGGTAACCGGGGCACTCACGCCGCTAACCGTATCGGTCGCTCCACGAATGGTGAGCACCACCCGGTCTCAACGAGGCGTACGGTCCGTTCGCCTCGATCCGGGGGAGCGAACAGCCCGTTCGCCTCGCTAGAAGGCGCGAACAGGCCGCTCGCAACAGATCAGCGGGAGCGGACGCCCCGGGCGAGTTCCGCGGTGAGCTCGCGGACGCCGGCGGGGCCGTCCTGCTCGGCGCGGGTGACGAAGGCGGAGCCGACGATGACGCCGTCGGCGAAGCCGGCCACCTCGGCGGCCTGCTCGCCGGAGCGCACGCCGAGGCCGACGCCGATCGGCAGGTCGGTGTGCGCACGGGTGCGCTGCACCAGCCCGGCCGCGGCCGAGCCGACGCTCTCGCGCGCCCCGGTCACGCCCATCACCGAGGTGGCGTAGACGAAGCCGCTGGTGGCCTTGGCGGTCAGCGCCAGCCGCTCCTCCGTCGACGACGGGGCGACCAGGAAGATCCGGTCCAGGCCGTGCGCGTCGGTCGCGGCGATCCAGTCCTCGCCCTCGTCCGGGATCAGGTCCGGGGTGATCACGCCGAGCCCGCCGGCCGCCTTGAGGTCGCGGGCGAACGCGTCCGGGCCGTAGTGGTGCACCGGGTTCCAGTAGGTCATCACCACGGCGTGGCCACCGGCGTCGGCGATCGACGACACCACGTCGAAGACGTCGCGCAGCCGGAACCCGGCACGCAGCGCCTTGTCGCTGGCGGCCTGGATGGTGGGGCCGTCCATCACCGGGTCGGAGAACGGGATGCCGACCTCGACGATGTCGCAACCGGTCGAACCGTCGGTGCCGGTCAGCATCGCGCTGAACAGCTCCTTGGACTCCTCGACGGTCGGGAACCCGGCGGGCAGGTAGCCGATCAGGGCGGCCCGCTGTTCTTCCCGGCAGTTCTGGAAAACCTCGCGCAGGTTCACCGCGACTCCTCGGTGTTCTGCGGGACACCCGCACCCGGTCGGCTTACATGAGCGAGGAGCGCGCAAGTGTCGCTCATGACGCCTCCGTGTTCTCGTCGACGAGCCCGAAGTACTTCGCCGCGGTGTCCATGTCCTTGTCGCCTCGCCCGGAGAGGTTGACCAGGATGATCTTGTCCGGGCCGAGTTCCTTGCCGAGCTTGATCGCGCCGGCCAGCGCGTGCGCCGACTCGATGGCCGGGATGATGCCCTCGGTGCGGGACAGCAGCTGGAAGGCGTGCATGGCCTCGTCGTCGGTGACCGACCGGTACTCGGCGCGCCCGATGTCCTTCAGGTACGAGTGCTCGGGCCCCACGCCCGGGTAGTCGAGCCCGGCGGAGATCGAGTAAGCCTCGATGACCTGGCCGTCGTCGTCCTGCAGCAGGTACGAGCGGGCTCCGTGCAGCGTGCCGGGAGTGCCCTCGCAGAGGGTGGCGCCGTGCTCGCCGGAGGCGATGCCGTGCCCGCCGGGTTCGAAGCCGACCAGCCGCACGTCCGGGTCGTCGATGAAGCCGTGGAAGATGCCGATGGCGTTGGAGCCGCCGCCGACGCAGGCGGCGACCACGTCGGGCAGCCGGCCGGTCAGCTCGAGCGTCTGCCGGCGAGCCTCGTCGCCGATGACCTTGTGGAAGTTGCGCACCATCATCGGGAACGGGTGCGAGCCGGCCGCGGTACCCAGCAGGTAGTGGGTGTGGTCGACGTTGGCGACCCAGTCGCGCAGCGCCTCGTTGATGGCGTCCTTGAGGGTCGCCGAGCCGCTGCTGACCGGGATGACCTCGGCACCGAGCAGCCGCATCCGTGCGACGTTGAGGGCCTGCCGCTCGGTGTCCACCTTGCCCATGTAGATGACGCAGTCGAGGCCCAGCAGCGCGCAGGCGGTCGCGGTGGCGACGCCGTGCTGCCCGGCCCCGGTCTCGGCGATGACCCGCTGCTTGCCCATCCGCTTGACCAGCAGCGCCTGTCCCAGCACGTTGTTGATCTTGTGCGAGCCGGTGTGGTTGAGGTCTTCCCGCTTGAGCAGGATCCGCGCGCCGCCGGCGTGCTCGGCGAACCGCTTCGCCTCGGTCAGCAGCGACGGGCGCCCTGCGTAGTTCCGCAGGAGGTCGTCGAGCTCGGCGAGGTACTGCGGGTCGCTCTGCGCCTTGGCGTACTCGGCGGCGAGCTCGTCCTGGGCGGCGATCAGCGCCTCCGGCATGAACCGGCCGCCGTAGACCCCGAAGTGCCCGCGCTCGTCCGGGTCGTGCCCCTCCGGCACGGGTTTGCCCGGGCGGTGGGCGCGCGCGGTCTCTGCGCCTACGGTCATTGCCTTACCTCCTGTGCCTTGCGCCGAACCCTGGAACTCGCGGAACCGGTCCGGCTACCGGCTCGGCCGCGGGCACGCGGGGTGCGACCCGGCCGTCACCAACTGGGTGACCGCTGTCTTGGGATTGTCGCTGGTCACCAGGCCCTCGCCGACCAGCACGGCGTCCGCACCGGATCCCGCGTAGGCCATCAGGTCGCTCGGACCGCGAACCCCGGACTCGGCGATCTTGAGGACCTCCTGCGGCAACCCCGGCGCGATCCGCCCGAACACGTCGCGGTCGACCTCGAGCGTATGCAGGTTGCGCGCGTTGATGCCAATTACTTTCGCACCGGCCTCCAGCGCGCGGTCGGCCTCTTCGGCGGTGTGCACCTCGATCAGCGCGGTCATGCCCAGCGACTCGACCCGGTCCAGCAGCGCTTCCAGCGCGTTCTGCTCCAGGGCCGCGACGATGAGCAGCACCATGTCCGCGCCATGCGCGCGGGCCTCGTGCACCTGGTACGGGCTGATGATGAAGTCCTTGCGCAGCAGGGGCGTGTTGACCCTGGCGCGGACCGCGTCGAAGTCGGCCAGCGAGCCGCCGAAGCGGCGCTGCTCGGTGAGCACGCTGATGACCCGAGCGCCGGCGGAGGCGTAGTCGGCGGCGAGATCGGCCGGCTCGCCGATCTCGGCCAGCTCGCCCTTGGACGGGCTGCGCCGCTTCACCTCCGCGATCACGCCCACGCCCGGCGCCCGCAGCGCGGCGAGCACGTCGTGCGGTGGTGCCGCCGCGGCGGACAGTTGTTTGATCTCGTCGAAGGGAATCGCGGATTCGCGAACCGCCAGATCTTCGCGAACGCCTTCGATGATTGATTCCAGAACGGTCACGCGAACACCTCGCCGGCCGTGTCCCGCACACTCGCCTTCGCGTCGGTCCGCAAGTAACCAGATGCGCAGATGAACTCATTGCGCTCGATCACGACACTCCCCTTCCCGCCGTGCCGTCGCATGGCCGATGCTAAACCTCACCGGCCACCGGTCCCACCAAGGGGTAGCCCAACGTCCCTGCACAACAAGGACCTTCGGCCCTGGTGGCGCGCCCGGGCACCGGCCCGGAACCGCGCCGAACTGGGTTTTCCACCCTTCGGTGAATTTGAAATGCTTTCAGCGATCCTGCTCATCCGTTGGATCGCGGCCGGCGTCCAAGTCGTTCCACATCTGGCGGTCCGGATCGTGGGATTTCTGCTTCTCGGCACCCGGGGCCGAATATTTCGCGCCCATCGCGGGCATCCGGCCCGCCCGCAGCGCCACCAGGACACCGCAGACGAACAGCAGCAGCGCGGCCGCGGTCATCAGCAGCGGCCCGTACGGCTCGCTGGACGCCTCGCCGATCGGCGTGCTGCCCGGCGGCACCCCACCGGCCGATCCGGTCGCGAACCAACCGAAGCTGAACTGCTGGAACACCCGCCAGCCCAGCACGGCCCCCGCGACCGCGATGAGGGCGCCGACCACGCGCCGCAGCCACCCGCCGGTGGCCAGCACCGCGGCGACGGCGGCCAGCGCCGCCAGCGCCATGGGCACCAGCTCCGGGCGGATGTCCTCGCCGGTGATCCCGGAGGCGACTTCGGTGCCGAACGGAGTGCGATACCGCTGCCCCACCCAGACGAGCGCGCTCGCGCCCCAGAGCAGGCCGGCGGCGACCAGCACCAGCAGCACCACCGCCCACAGCAGGCCCTTCGACCGCGCAGGCCGGGGGCTCGGCTCAGATCCCGGCTCGGTGGTCAACCCGCTCCCCCGTCGCCCGTTCGGTCGCCGGCCGCGACAGCGTCTCGGCCGTCGCCACCGCGTTGAGCACCGCGCGCGCCTTGTTCAGGCATTCCTGGTCCTCGGCGACCGGGTCGGAGTCGGCCACGATGCCGCCGCCGGCCTGCACGTACGCGGTGCCGTCGCGCACCAGCGCGGTGCGGATCGCGATCGCCGTGTCGGCGTCACCGGCGAAGTCCAGGTAGCCCACCACGCCGCCGTACTGGGCGCGCCGGGTCGGCTCCAGCTCCTCGATCAGCTCCAGCGCGCGCGGCTTCGGCGCGCCGGAGAGCGTGCCCGCCGGGAAGCAGGCGGCGACCGCGTCGAACGCCGTCCGGTCTTCGGCGAGCTGACCGGTCACCGTGGACACGATGTGCATGACGTGGCTGTAGCGCTCGATGCGGAAGAAGTCGACGACATGCACCGAACCCGGCTTGCAGACCCGGCCCAGGTCGTTGCGGCCGAGGTCGACGAGCATCAGGTGCTCGGCGCGCTCCTTGTCGTCGTTGAGGAGCTCCTTCTCCAGCAGCGCGTCCTCGTCCTCGTCGGCGCCCCGCCAGCGGGTCCCGGCGATCGGGTGCGTGGTCGCCTGCCCGTCGCGCACCGTGACCAGCGATTCGGGGCTGGAGCCGACGATGTCGAACGGCGTGCCGCCGTCCGGCGCGTCCAGCCGCAGCAGGTACATGTACGGGCTCGGGTTGGTGGTGCGCAGGACCCGGTAGATGTCCAGGGCGTCCGCGCTGGTCGCCATCTCGAACCGCTGCGAGACCACGACCTGGAACGCCTCGCCGGCCCGGATCGCCTCCTTGGCCTTCTCGACGGCCGCGTAGTGCTCGTCGGGCTGGCGGCGCCGGACGACCTGCGGTGTCGGCCGGGAGAACGCGGCGACCGTGGGCGCAGCCGGGGTGCACAGCGCCTCGGTCATCTCGTCCAGGCGGCGCACCGCGTCGTCGTAGGCCGCGTCCACGCGCTCCGGGCTGTCGTCCCAGTTCACCGCGTTGGCGATGAGCGTGATGGTGCCCTCGTGGTGGTCCAGCGCGGCGAGGTCGGTGGCCAGCAGCATCACCATCTCGGGGATCTGCAGGTCGTCCTCGGTCAGGTTGGGCAGCCGCTCCAGCCTGCGGACCACGTCGTAGCCGAGGTAGCCGACCATGCCGCCGGTCAGCGGCGGCAGCCCGGGCAGCGGATCGGTTTGCAGCAGCCGGACCGTCTCGCGCAGCGCCTGCAGCGGGTCGCCGCTGCCCGGCAGGCCCACCGGCGGCGTGCCCGTCCAGTGCGCTTGGCCGTCGCGGACGGTCAGCGCGGCGGCGCTGCGAACGCCGACGAAGGACCATCGCGACCAGGAGCGACCGTTCTCGGCGGACTCGAAGAGGAACGTTCCGGGGCGGTCCCCGGCGAGCTTGCGGTACACCCCGAGCGGGGTTTCGTCGTCCGCGAGCAACCGCCGCACCACCGGGATCACCCGGCGGTCCGCCGCCAGGCTGCGGAACTCCTCGCGTCCTGGGCTGATAGTGCCGATTTCACCGTCGCCGACCATGTCGTCATTGTGCCGCCCACCCGATCCCGGCTGCGCGGGACCTCCGCACCGCTTTGCCCTCGGGCCGCCGGGGCGGCGAGGATGGGTGGGTGAGCAGTGGCATCGACCAGAGCGGAACAGAGCCGAAGCGCCGCGGGCGGCGGCGCAGCGGCGCCGACACCAAGGCGGCGCTGCTGGCCGCGGCGCGCGAGGTGTTCACCGAGCAGGGCTACGACTCGGCCACGGTGCGCGCCATCGCGGGCCGAGCCGGGGTCGATCCGGCGATGGTCAACCACTGGTTCGGCGGCAAGGAGGGACTGTTCACCGCGGCGGTGCACATCCCGATCAACCCGGCCGAGGTGGTGCCGCAGCTGCTGGTGGGCGATCGGGAGCAGCTCGCCGAGCGGTTGCTGCGGCGGTTCCTGGCGGTGTGGGACAACGCGGAGGGCGGCCAGTTCGCGGCCCTGGTCCGCAGCATCGCGGCCAACGAGCACGCGGTGGGGATGTTGCGGGAGTTCATCCAGAACGTACTGTTCAAGCGGCTGATCAAGGTGCTGGACATGGACCAGCCGGAGCTGCGCACGGCGCTGTGCGGGTCGCAGATCGTCGGGCTGGGAATGGCCCGCTACGTGATCCACCTGGAGCCGCTGGCCTCGGCCGACCACGACACCGTCGTGGCGGCGGTCGCCCCGAACCTCCAGCGCTACCTAACCGGCGACATCTCCGGCCGCTGATCCCGGCATCGCCGCGGGAACCCGTCAGTCTTCGGCTTCGAGCAGGACGTCCGCGTCGAAGCAGGTGTGGTCGCCGGTGTGGCAGGCCGCGCCTTCCTGGTCGACCACCAGCAGGATCGTGTCGCCGTCGCAGTCGAGGCGGACCTCGTGCACGCGCTGGGTGTGGCCGGACGTTTCGCCCTTGACCCAGTACTGCCCGCGGCTGCGGGAGTAGTAGGTGCCGCGGCGGGTGGTGAGGGTGCGGTGCAGCGCCTCGTCGTCCATCCACGCCATCATCAGCACCTCGCCGGTGCCGCGCTGCTGCGCGACCGCCGCGACGAGCCCCGCCGCGTTGCGCTTGAGCCGGGCCGCGATCGCCGGGTCCAGACCGCTCATCGAACAGTGATCCCTTCCGCCCGCATGGCGTCCTTGACCTCGCCGATCTTCAGCTGTCCGAAGTGGAACACGCTGGCGGCCAGCACCGCGTCGGCCCCGGCGTGCACGGCGGGCGCGAAGTGCTCGACCGCGCCGGCTCCGCCGCTGGCGATCAGCGGCACCTCGACGACCTCGCGCACCGCGCGGATCATCTCGAGGTCGAAGCCGGCCTTGGTGCCGTCGGCGTCCATCGAGTTCAGCAGGATCTCGCCGACGCCGAGCTGCTGGCCCTTCGCCGCCCACTCCACGGCGCAGATGCCGGTGCCGCGCCTGCCGCCGTGCGTGGTGACCTCGTAGCCGGACGCCGTCGGCTGACCGCCTTCCGGCACGCGCCGCGCGTCCACGGACAGCACCACGCACTGCGCGCCGAAGCGCTGCGAGGCCTCGCTGAGCAGCTCCGGCCGGGCGATGGCCGCGGTGTTCAGGCTGACCTTGTCCGCCCCGGCGCGCAGGAGCCGGTTGATGTCGTCGGGGCTGCGCACGCCGCCGCCGACGGTCAACGGGATGAAGACCTGCTCGGCGGTGCGCCGCACCACGTCGAAAGTCGTCTCGCGGTCCGACGAGGACGCCGTGACGTCGAGGAAGGTCAGCTCGTCGGCGCCCTCCGCGTCGTAGGCGCGGGCGAGCTCCACGGGGTCGCCGGCATCCCGGAGGTTGGTGAAGTTGACACCCTTGACGACCCGCCCCTGATCAACGTCCAGGCAGGGGATCACACGCACCGCAACGGCCATGTCTCCAGGGTAGAGACACGGCCGCGCGGCACGGAGACCCGCCCGTCACCAACCCACGTAGGGCTTGGTCGTGTTGTCGGGCTTCGGCGGGACGGCGGCGCAGTGGGTGCCTTCGGGCGGCACCGCGCCGTCGATGAAGTACCTGTCGGCCGCCGAGATCGTGCACTCGCTGCGGTCGTAGACGCCGTGGCCCCAGCCGTCGTAGGTCAGCAGGGTCGCCTGCTCGATCTGGCCGTCGACGTTGGTCGCCCAGTTGTATCCGGTGGCCGGGTCGTGCTGGGCGTTGAGGATCAGGATCGGCACCTCGGTGCGGATCTGCGGCACGTGCGGGGGATTCTGCAGCTTCGCGGGCCAATCGATGCAGCCCCAGGCGACCGTGCCGCCCACGCCCAGCCGCATGTGCGGCGCGGCCTCGTTCTGCTTCCGCCACTCCTCCGCGTACTGCTCGGCCGAGTCGATCTCGGGGCGCCAGTCGTTGCAGAACGCCGCCGTGGAGTACGGGATCGTCTCGGGCGCCGCCAGGGCCGCCGGCACGGGCTCCTGGTCCCGCAGCGCCTTGAGCTGGGTCGCCAGGTTCTGCCAGTCCGGCCCGTAGAACGCGCCGAACGTGCTGCCCGAAAGCTCCACCGGGCCGATCGGCTTGCTCGGGTCACCGGGCTGGTGCAGCTCACCGCTGTCGGCGCGCTTGTAGAGCTCGTCGAAGACCGCGCCGACGTCCTCGCCGTGCAGCGCGCACTGCTGATCCTGCGCGCACCACTTCTCGAACTCGTTGAACGAGTCCTCGGCCGCCGCGGCTTCGGTGGTGAGGAAGGCGCGGGTGTCGAGGCTGTGGTCGAAGACGCTGTCGAGCACCAACGCCCGGACCCGCTCCGGGAAGTTCTCGGCGTACATCTGGCCGGTCAGGGTGCCGTAGGAGATGCCGTAGAGGCTGATCTGCTGCTCGCCGAGCGCCTGGCGGAACGCGTCGATGTCGCGGGCGACGGAGACCGTGTCCATGTGGTCGATGATCGGGCCGGTGCGCTGACGGCAGTCGTCGGCGACTTTCCCGTTGTACCGCCGCATTTCCTCGAACTGCGCGGGGCCGCCCGGCCGGATGTCCGGCGCGTCCGCGACCAGTTCGGCGTCGCACTGCAGCGGGTTGCTGCGGCCGAAGCCGCGCGGGTCGTAGCTGACGATGTCGAACCGCGACGCCAGCTCCGCCGAGAACGGCTGCCCGGCGAGCAGCGCGTCGACGCCGGTTCCGCCCGGCCCGCCCGGCATGTAGACCAGCGAGCCGATGCGGGCGTCGGGATTCGTCGCCGGGCGGCGCGCGACGGCCATCTCGATCGTCTCGCCGCCGGGCTGCGCCCAGTCCAGCGGCACCTGCACGGTCGCGCACTGGACCTGCGCGTTCTCCGGGCACGGCCGCCAGTCCAGCGGCGGCGCTGGTTCGGCGAGCGCCGGAGCCGACGCGGCCAGGGTGGCCGTCGCGGCTATCAGCACGCCGAGGCCGGATGCCGATCCTCGCCCCATGAAGACCTCCGATCGTGGGTGAGATCCGCATTTCGGATCTCGCCCACGATCGTGCTGATCTTCGGGCGCGGAGTGGATCAGGGATCACCCTGAGCGCACCCGCATTTCCGCGGGCGTCAGCGCACCGCGGCGAGGGCCTCTTCGAGGGTGAAGTTCTGCGCGTAGAGGGCCTTTCCGACGATCGAGCCCTCCAGGCCGACCGGCGCGAGCTTCGACAGCTCCACCAGATCGTCCACACTGGACACACCGCCGGAGGCGATCACCGGCGCCTCGGTGCGGGCGCAGACCTCGCGCAGCAGCTCGATGTTCGGGCCCTGCAGGGTGCCGTCCTTGCTGACGTCGGTGACCACGTAGCGGCGGCAGCCGGCGGCGTCCAGCCGGGCCAGCACCTCCCACAGGTCGCCGCCGTCCTTGGTCCAGCCGCGCGCGGCCAGCCGGTGGCCCTGCTCGGTGATCCGCACGTCGAGGCCGACCGCGACCTGCTCGCCGTACTCGGCGACCACCCGGTCCGCCCACTCCGGGTTCTCCAGCGCGGCCGTGCCCAGGTTGACCCGCGCGCAGCCGGTGGCCAGCGCGGCCTCCAGCGAGGCGTCGTCGCGGATGCCGCCGGAGAGCTCCACCCGCACGTCGAGCTTGCCGGTCACCTCGGCCAGCAGCGCCCGGTTCGAGCCGCGGCCGAACGCGGCGTCCAGGTCGACCAGATGGACCCACTCGGCCCCCGCGCGCTGCCAGGCCAGCGCGGCCTCCAACGGGTCACCGTAGGAGGTCTCGGTACCGGCGGCACCCTGCACGAGGCGGACTGCCTGACCGTCGGCAACGTCAACAGCGGGAAGCAGCGTGAAAGTCACGTCCCAACCCTACTGCCAGCCCATCAGCCCGTTCACCGGCGGCTGCGGTCGGAGCGGACGACGGCGACGACGGGCACCGCGAGGACGATCAGCACCAGCAGCAGGACCGCCCACAGCGACACCCCGGCCTGCAACAGGTAGGGGGCGCCGATTCCGGCGATCATCCCGACCGCCAGCACCAGCGCGACCACCCGCACCGCCGTCGGCCCCAGCAGGCCGCCCCGGCGGGTCACAGGCCGTCCAGCCAGTTCCGCAGCAGCCGGGCGCCCGCCTCTCCGGACTTCTCCGGGTGGAACTGGGTGGCCGTCAGCGGCCCGTTCTCCACCGCGGCGACGAACGGTTCGCCGTGTTCGGCCCAGGTCACCAGCGGCGGCGCGATCACCTCCGACGACGGCAGCTGCCACTTGCGGACGCCGAAGGAGTGCACGAAGTAGAACCGGGTGCCCGGCTCGATCCCGGCGAACAGGGCGCTGCCCTCGGGCGGCTGCACCTCGTTCCAGCCCATGTGCGGGAGGATGTCGGCGTGCAGCCGCTCGACGGTGCCCGGCCACTGGCCGCAGCCGTTGGCCTGCATGCCGTGTTCGACGCCCTCGTCGAAGAGCACCTGCATGCCCACGCAGATCCCGAGGACCGGGCGGTCGCCGGCCAGCCGGTGGTCGATGATCTTGTCGCCGCCGACGTGGAGCAGGCCCTCCATGCACGCGGCGAACGCGCCGACGCCCGGCACGACCAGGCCGTCGGCCTCGATCGCGGCACGATGGTCGGCGGTCACCTCGACGTCGGCCCCGGCGCGCTGGAGCGCGCGTTCGGCGGAGCGGAGGTTGCCTGATCCGTAGTCCAAGATGACGACTCGTGCCACGCGCCCAGGCTACCGTCCGGGCGCATCAGCCCACGTCGCGGGCGGCTGCCGCGCAGGTCATCCGGCCAGGAACGACCGCATCGCCGCGGCGATGCCGCTCGGGTCGAGGCCGTGCGCAGCTTCGTGCTCCTCAGCGGTGCCGTAGGCGCGCAGTTCCAGGTCCCGGCGGACGCCAAGCGCGAGCACCCGGTGCGGGGTGTCGGCCAGCGCGTCGTTGACCTCGTGCGTCGACGTGCCGCGCAGGTAGGGCTCCACCAGCACCACGTCGGAGGTCGCCGCCCGCACCGCCGCCCGCAGGCCGCCGGCGTCGAACGGCCGGATGGTGGCGGTGTAGAGCACGGTCACGTCGAGTGCCGCCGTCGCGGCCAGGACCGGCCCGAGCATCGGGCCGACGGCGAGCACCACGCCCCGGCTGCCGCGCCGGACGGTGTGCCAGCCCGGCTCGGTCGCCAGCGGCTCGGCGTTGACCCGTTCGGAGAGCCGCAGGTAGACGAGGTCGTTCGTGGGCAGCGCCGCCCGCAGCAGCGCGGATACCTCGGCCGGGTGGCCGGGCACGTGCACGGTCCAGCCCGGCAGCGTGTCGATCAGCGCGACGTCGCCGGGCGCCATGTGCGTGCGGCCCGCGGTCGGGTAGTCGTAGGAGGCGCCGGTGCTGACCACGACTGCGCCGACGCCCTGGTGGTTGAGGTCGAGCTTGAGCTGCTCGAACGGCCGCTCGACGACGAACGGCGTGATCGAGTGCAGCACCGGCCGCAGCCCGGTCAGCGCCAGCCCGCCGGCCACGCTCACGAGCGCCTGTTCCCGGATGCCGACGTTGAGCACCCGCTGCGGGTGGCGGGCGGCGGCGTCCACGAACCGGTCGGCGGATATCTCGGCCAGTACCAGGGCCACCCGCGGATCGGTGTCGAGCGCTTCGGTGACGGTGTCGACGAACGCTTCCCGCATCGTCGGCGCGGTCGTTTCGGTGGTCAGCGCGGTCATCACAGCTCCTTGGGTTCGACCTGGGCGACCACCGCGAGCGGGCGGTCCGGGTGGGTGTCGGCCAGCGCCGCGCGGAGTTCCGCGTGGTCGCGGCCGTTGACGGTGTGCGCGGCCCAGCCCTCGCGGGCGAAGCGGTCGGCGATGCCGCCCGGCCAGCCGGTGCTGGAGGAGCTGTTGTCCACCACGACGGTGGTCAGCTGCCCGAGCCCCCAGCGGCCGGCGACCTGGATCGCCTCGTGGTTGCTGCCCTCGTCGAGCTCGGCGTCGCCGACGAGGACCACTACGCGCGGCCTGGCGCGGCCCTGCGCGCGCAGGCCGAGCGTCACTCCGAGCCCGAGCGGCAGGCCGTGGCCGAGCGAGCCGCTGCCGATCTCGACGCCGGGCGCCAGGACGCGGTCCGGGTGGAAGCCGAGCCGGGAGTCGAACTCGCCGAAGCGGGTCAGCTCCGCCGGGTCCAGGAAGCCCTTCGCGGCCAGCACGGCGTAGAAGGCCATCGGGCCGTGGCCCTTGGACAGCAGGAAGCGGTCGCGGTCCGGGTCGCCGGGGCGCTGCGGGTCGACCGACAGGATCTGGTCGTAGAGCACCCACAGCACGTCCAGCGTCGAGGTGGCGGCGACGGAATGCTTCTCGTCACCGGTCATTTCGCTCATCAGCGGGCGGAGATCGGCGTATCCGAACCCGGCCGGCGGTGCGGTGATCGTCATGCAGACCAGCGTGGGACTTCTAGCGCGCTCGAAGTCAAGGCCGTGGCGGGGAAAATACCTGCACTTTGGTCTAGGTTTTTCTGTAGCCTGGCGGACGTGTCGAAGCTACCGAAACTGTTGACCATCGGAGAGGTGGCCCACCGCAGCGGGGTCGCCCAGACCGCGCTGCGCTTCTACGAGCAGAGAGGCCTGATCGCCACCACCCGCACCTCCGGGAACCAGCGCCGCTACGACCGCTCGGTGCTGCGCCGGCTGGCGTTCATCCGCTCCGCGCAGCGCGTCGGCCTGAGCCTGGAGCAGATCTCCGAGGCGCTGGAGACGCTGCCGGAGGACCACGCCCCGACCAAGGCGGACTGGGCGCGGCTGTCCCGCCGGTGGCGCGACGAGCTGGACGCCCGCATCGACGGCCTGCAACGGCTGCGCGACCGCCTCACCGGCTGCATCGGCTGCGGCTGCCTGTCGCTGCGCCTCTGCGCGCTGCACAACGCCGACGACAAGCTCGCCGAGTTCGGCCCTGGCGCACCGGGGCTGCGCCCGGCCGCCGACCCCCGCTGACGTGCTCGTGAGTGATTCTTCCGGTAAGAACCGGATTCTTCGCTCACGAGCTCAGGCTTCGCCGATCCAGCGGTAAGCCATCTCGGGCCTGCCGACCGCGCCGTACAGCGGGCGGCGGTCGGCCATGCCGTTGCCGACCAGGTATTCGAGATATCGGCGGGCCGTCACCCTGGACACCCCGGCGGCTTCGCCCACGGCTCCCGCCGGGGCGCCGTCGGGGTTGGCGCGCAGCGCCGAGACGACCGCCGCGAGCGTCTCCTCGCTCATGCCTTTCGGCAGCGCTGCGCGGTCGACGCCGCGCAGCGCGGAGAACGCCCGGTCGATCTCGGCCTGGCTGCTCACTTCCCGATCGGCTCCGAGGCTGGCCCGGAAACGCGCGTAGTGCTCCAGCTTCTCCCGCATCGCCGCGAAGGTAAACGGCTTCAGCAGGTACTGCACCACTCCGCTGGACACCGCGGCGCGGACGACCTTGAGATCGCGGGCCGAGGTCACCGCGATCACGTCGGCGTTGCTGCCCGCGGTGCGCAGCGCCCGCGCGACCTGCAGACCGTCCATGTCGGGCAGCCGCAGATCTAGCAGCACCAGGTCGACCGGGGCGCGCTCGACGAACCGCAGCGCCGCCTGCCCGGTGCGGACCCGGCCCGCGACCGCGAACCCGTCGAGTCGGTTCACGTAGGCCTCGTGCGCCTCGCCGACCAGCGGATCGTCTTCGACGACCAGGACCGAGATCACCGCGCCACGTCCGATCCCGAGCGGCTGGGCAACAGCACGGTGAACACCGCGCCGCCGTCATTGTGCACCTCGATGGTGCCGTGGTGGCGGCGCACGCTCTGCCCGACCAACGCGAGCCCGAGCCCGCGGCCGTCCTCCTTTGTCGACCAGCCGCGCTGGAAGACCCGCTGGGCGCTGTCCGGGTCGACGCCCGGCCCGTTGTCGGCGACCCGGATCAGCACACCGTCCGATGTGGACCGGATAGTCACCTCGACGCTCGGGCGCGAGCCTTCCAGCGTCGCCTCGACGGCGTTGTCGATCAAGTTGCCGAGGATGGTCACCAGGTCGCGGGAGTCGATGTGCTCCAGGTCGACGTCGTCGATCTCGGTGCCGTCGCCGAGCACGACCTCCACGCCGCGCTCTCCCGCCTCGGCGCTCTTGCCCAGCAGAACCGCCGCCAGCACCGGCTCGCCGATCGCGCCGACGACGCGATCGGTGAGCTGCTGGGCGAGCCGGAGCTCGTCGGTGGCGAACGCGACGGCCTCCTCCGGACGGCCCAGCTCGATCAGCGACACCACGGTGTGCAGCCGGTTCGCCGACTCGTGGGCCTGGGAGCGCAGCGACTCGGCGAAGCCGCGCATCGAGTCGAGTTCGCCGCTGAGCGCCTGCAGTTCCGTGTGGTCCCGCAGCGTGACCACGGTGCCCAGGTCGCGATCGCCGCTGCGGATCTGCGAAACGTTGACCAGCAGCACGCGGTCGTCGGTCAGGTGGACCTCGTCGCGCACCGCCCGCCCCGCCGCGAGGGTGTCCACAAGGGACACCGGCAGGCCGAGCTCGGACACGTGCCTGCCTTCGGTTTCGACGGGATCCAGCGAGAGCAACACAGCGGCCCCATCGTTGCACAAGGTGATCTGCCCGGAGGGCGCCACCAGCAGCAACCCCTCGCGCACCGCGTGCAGGATCGCGTCGTGGTACTCGTACATGCGGCTGAGCTCGGCGGGCCGCAGCCCGTGGGTGTGGCGCCGCATCCGGGCGCTGACCAGATAGGTCAGCAGCCCGCCGACCAGCAGCGCGGCCGCCGCGACCCCGACCAGCCCGGTGACCTGCTCGCGGAGTTCGGCGGTGAGCATCCGCACCGTGATGCCGTCCGACACCAGGCCCACCAGCCGGTGCGCGTCGTCGTAGACCGGCACCACGGCGCGCACCGACGGGCCGAGCGTGCCGGTGTAGGTCTCGGTGAACACCTCCCCGGCGACGGCCTGCTCGATGTGCCCGAGGAACCGCTGCCCGATCTGCGCCGGATCGGGATGCGTGTAGCGGATGCCGGCCGGGGACATGATCGTGATGAAGTCGACGCCGGTCTCCGCCCGGACGCGTTCGGCCAGCGGCTGCAACGTGGCGGTCGGGTTCGGCGCGGTCAGCCCGGCCCGGACGGCGGGCTGCGCGGCGAGGGTGCGGGCCACCGCGACGACCTTCTCGGTGGCCGCGTCGTCGTTGCGCTGCTGCGCGTCGTACCAGGCGAGCACGGCGCCGGCGAGGACGACGATGGCGACCACGACCACCTGGAGCACGAAGAGCTGGCGGGCCAGGCTCCAGCTGGGCCGGACGCGGCCGAACCAGTTCCGGTCATCAGCGGGAGGCATCACGAATCCGTGTCGGAGATGTGAACACAATGAACAGAAGCGTGACGTTGACGATACCCGGCGCAGATAGTCTCTCCCGGCCGGACCGTGACCTGGGACACGGCCGGTACGAGTGTGACCCGGAAGCCCAGTAGGAGTGCAACAGTGGCAAGCAAAGACGCTGCGCAGACACGCCGTCGGGATCGAACGCATTACCTGTACATCGCGGTGATCATCGCGGTCGTGGCCGGTATCGCCGTCGGCTTCCTCGCGCCCGACCTCGGCAAGGCCCTCAAACCGCTGGGCACCGGGTTCGTCAACCTGATCAAGATGATGATCTCGCCGGTCATCTTCTGCACCATCGTCCTCGGCGTGGGCGGCGTCCGGAAGGCCGCCAAGGTCGGCAAGGTCGGCGGCCTCGCGCTGGCGTACTTCATGGTCATGTCCGTGGTGGCGCTGATCATCGGGCTGGCGGTGGGCAACGTGCTGCACCCCGGCGAGGGCCTGCACATCACCGAGTCGCTACGCGGCCAGGGAGCCCAGCAGGCCGGTGAGGGTGCCGAGAGCACCACGGACTTCCTGCTCGGGATCATCCCGCACACCCTGGTGTCGTCGTTGACCGAGGGACAGGTGCTGCAGACGCTGCTGGTGGCACTGCTGGCCGGTTTCGCGCTGCAGGCGATGGGCGACAAGGGCACGCCGATCCTGCGCGGCATCGAGCACATCCAGCGGCTGGTGTTCAAGATGCTGGCGATGGTCATGTGGGCGGCGCCGGTCGGCGCGTTCGGCGCGATCGCCGCGGTCGTCGGCGCGACCGGCGTGCAGGCCCTCAAGGGCCTGGCCGTGATCATGCTCGGCTTCTACATCACGTGCGTGCTGTTCGTGTTCCTGGTGCTGGGCCCGGTGCTGTGGCTGTTCGCGCGGGTCAACATCCTCTCGCTGCTGCGCTACCTGGGCCGCGAGTTCCTGCTGATCGTGTCCACCTCGTCGTCGGAGGCCGCGCTGCCACGGCTGATCGCGAAGATGGAGCACCTCGGGGTGAGCAAGCCGGTCGTGGGCATCACGGTGCCGACCGGCTACTCGTTCAACCTGGACGGCACCATGATCTACCTGACCATGGCGTCGCTGTTCATCGCGAGCGCGATGGGCGACCCGCTGTCGCTGGGCGAGCAGATCGGGCTGCTGCTGTTCATGATGATCGCCTCGAAGGGCGCGGCGGGCGTCAGCGGCGCCGGGCTGGCCACGCTGGCGGGCGGCCTGCAGTCGCACCGGCCGGAGCTGCTGGACGGCGTCGGCCTGATCGTGGGCATCGACCGGTTCATGTCGGAGGCGCGGGCGCTGACGAACTTCGCGGGCAACGCGGTGGCGACGGTCCTCATCGGCGCGTGGACCAAGGAGATCGACCGCGACCAGATGAAGCAGGTGTTCGCCGGCGACAGCCCGTTCAACGAGCAGTCCTTCGTCGACGACGGCCACGGCGGCGCGGCCCCCGAAAGCGACGAGCCCGAAAAGGAAACCGTCACGGCGAAGAGCTGACGCTCCGCGGCCGAATCCGGCGAAGGGCGCCCCGATTCTGAACTGCTCCCCGGAAGTTGGACTGAGAAATTCAGCTTCGACCTTCGGGGAGCAGTCGCATGTTGAGGACCAGCTCGTTGACCGTGGAGCAGCG